>JAZQYC010000097.1:0-9515 GCA_045633285.1 Clostridia bacterium
GAGGCTTATACGAGCCGATACACGGCTCGGCTCCCGATATTGCAGGCAAAAACGTAGCAAACCCGATTGGTACGATACTTGCAGGGGCTATGATGCTGAGATACTCCTTTGGCATGGAAAAGGAAGCAGACGCCGTAGAAAAAGCCGTCTCAAACGTTCTCGATAAGAGGCTTAGAACGGCAGATATTATCAGAGATGGAGACGGATGCACTCTTGTTTCTTGCTCAACGATGGGCGAGGAAATAGTCCAAGCAATAGCAAAATAACTAGAAAGCAATTTCAAATTTATAAAAATGCGTTGATTTTTTTCAGCGCATTTTTTTGTTTTTACCTCAAAAATATCAAAAAACGAAATGATTTTTGAGCGAGTATTTAGGCATTTTGTCCATACTCGTTTTTTTTGAATAAAACAGATAGAATTACGGCGTTATTATATATAATAAATATTCTTTCGCCTTCTTCTCATCCACTCTTTTTTCGCGTAGAAGAAAAATTTAAAATCAAAAAATCCTCATTTTTTCAACAGATTACTCCTTAATTTTCAAAAATTGCCCAATAGTTAAAAAAACGGTGATTATGAGAATAATGACGCATTGAACACAAAAACTCGTTAGTGGTAGAATAGACTTGACAAACTTTGGGAGGAATAATATGAAGAAAATTTTACCCTTAATTTTAGTTTTGTGTCTTCTGGCAAGTCTTTGCACCCTTTTTGTGGGTTGTGGAGATCCCGAGGAGCAACCCGATCCCGAAAAAACGCAGATCTACGTTGGACTCCGCGAGAGCGGTCTCGGCAAGCTTTGGCTACAAAAGGCTAAGCAGGAATACGAGAAGGCTAACCCCGATATTCAGATAATGATCGACTATCAGGGCGCAGAGCTTGGTAGTGATACGCTCAAAAGAACGATGCCTGATATCAGACAGACTCTCATTTTCAGCAACACTATCGTTATGGGTGACTTGATGCCCGTTGGTAGCGCAAATACCACCGTTCACGTTGCAGACATCACCGACGTTGTAACTGACGGAGGAGAGGATTCTATCGCAAGCAAGATGGATAAGGCGTCCAAGGAGCTTTACAACTACGGCACGGAGGAGAATCCCGTTTACTACGGACTTCCTTATTTTTCGAGCGTGTACGGTATGGTTTACGACGTTGATATGTTCACCGAATACAAGCTTTTTGACCTTGAGTGCACGGGAAGCGACACTACCAAGAAATATAAGGGTCTTGACTGCACCTACGGAACGGCGGACGACAACCTCGGTCCTGACGGCAAGGCTAATACGATCGACGATCATCTTCCTGCTACTTGGGAGGATATGAAGATCCTTCTCAGAGTTCTTATCGATATGGATATTACTCCTTTCACCTATTCTGGTAAGGAGAAAGGCTATCAGAACCGTTGGCTTTCCTCTATCTGGGCAAGCTACGAGGGTCAAAACGATTACAACCTTCTTACCTCGCTTTCAGGTACTGACAGTCAGTTCGGAGTGATCACTCCTGCAAACGCTTACAAGCTTGCTAAGCAGGACGGCAAAAAGGCTGCTCTTACGGTTGCAGATTACCTTATCAACTCTACTGAAATGAAGACTGACAAGAACGGCACCGTTCACGACAAGTCGCTTGCAGTTCACTCTGAGATAGCTCTCGGCGGATATGGCGCGATCTCTGCTCAGAACAGCTTTATTCACAGCTATCCTAGCTCTGAGATGAAAGACATCGCTTTCCTTATCGAGGGTGACTGGTGGGAGAACGAGGCAGAGCAGATCTTTGAAGAGTGCGTAGATATCTACGACGACGACAAGTGGGGCTACGGCGAGAGAAACTTTGGTTATTTCCCATTCCCCAAGTTCATTGGAACGGATGGAATACCCAATCAGACCAACACGATGACCACTCTTGGCTCGAATATTGGTAACAACTCTTCAACTGTTTTCATCAATAAGTATCACACTGAGGAGCAGATCGCAAACGCTAAGGCATTCCTTAAGTTCTGTCTCAGCGACGAAATGAACGCAGTATTTACTCAGTACACCGGTCTTTCAAGACCCTACGAGTACGAGATGACCGAGGATCAGCTCAAGGATCTTACTCCTTACTGCAGATCGGTACGTGAATTCAGAGACAGCGACTACGTAGATGTCGCAAGAAGCTCGTCAAGAAGTGACGTTTTCCACTATGAGAGCGCTTATATGTCCGAGGTGTTCGGCTTTGCTTCAAGCGTAGATCCTATGGAAAAATATTTGCATCCTCTTACCGACTTCCTCGTAAACGACGTAACGCTCGACCAGTATTGGCAGGGCATTGACACTTTCGTTAACGAGGCAAGCTGGCTCGAGACGTTAGAGGCTTATTTAGACTAATATTTCCGAATTTTCAAGGAGGAAAATCGTGAAAAACAATAAGACGAAATTTATTTTCATAATTTTGATCTTTGCTGCAATATGCGCTACTTGTATAGGTGGCGCTATTGCTGACGTTGAGGTTGTATTCAAGGGAGAGAGAATCGAAGCTGAGTACAAGTACTACGCAGAGATCACCGTACCTATCAGGTATGCTGAGTGCGGAGGCAAGACCTATTCTGCAAGCGCTACGGTCACCTACCCCAGCGGAAGACAGAGCAGTCTCAGCAGAATAGTTCTCAGTGAGATAGGAGAGTATTCTATCCTCTATAAGGCTACTGTCGACGGTTCAGAGTATACCGATACCGTAAGCTTTGAGGTCAAGGCTTCTCCCGAGAATATGTGGCTCGGCGAGGAGAATTCCTTCTTAGCGCATGCAAACGCAAAGGATATTCCTCTTGTTAACGAAAAGGGCGCTATGCTTCTTTCTGCATACGAGAGAACGGAGATCAGATACGCTAACGATCTCTACCTTTGGGATAACGGAGGTCAGGACGATCTCGTGACCTTTATGGTTAGACCAAGCGACAACCTCTCCTCTGAGATGCGCTATCTATACCTCATTATCGAGGACGCAGAGGATAGCTCAAATAGATTGTACGTTAGATTTTTCAGACCTGACTACGAGGACGGTGCAAACAGATACTTTATCCAAGTATCGGTAAGCACCGACGGTGGAAAATCTTATACCGGAACTCTTGCTACTATCAAGAACAGTAGCTTCTACGGATACCGTCAGCCCACGAAAGGCGAGCCCTATCAGTACTCCGAGCCGTTGAAAGTTTCTCTTAACGCTAGAGTAGGACATTTGACTATAAAGAGCGGAGAAAGAGTTTACGAGATCAATCTTCGTGACGAGAGCTACGTAGGCTTCAACAACGCATGGAAAGGTCTAACGAACGGCTGGGCGCGTCTGTCCTTTGCTTTTGAAAAGAGACTTACCAACGGTCCGAGCAGTATAGCCGTTTACTCAGTAGACGGATATCTTATGGACGGTGACGTGGTTTCGGGCAAGGCTCCGACCGTTGCTCCCGCAAATAAGGTCAAGAGCGATATTCTCTACGCTAAGCAGGGAATGGAGCACAAATTCGTTGATTACAAGGCTGTATGCGGAGCGCAGGGCAAGATCGATATCGCGCGCGTATCCGTTTATAAGGTTGACGGCAACGTAATGAATTCCGTTAAAGCTGGAGTAGACGGATTTATTCCCGCTGAGGCAGGAAACTATTACGTAGAGTACGTTACCGAAAAGAATTACGCAGGACTTACCGGCAAGTCGGGCTATTATCTCGAGGTAGTTGAGTCAAGCGAATATCCTATCAGCTTTGGGTTTGGTAGCTACGCTTCAAGCTACAAGGTTGGAGAGAGAATCAACATATCCGCTCACACCGTATCAGGCGGTATGGGAGATATAAAGGTTACTTATAAGGTAAAGCACGACGGAGAGACTAAGACCGTATACTCCTCCTTCGTTCCCGAGCTCAGCGGTGAGTACGAGCTTATAGCAGAGTGCAAGGACGAGGTGCAGACCGTTCTTTTCACAAAGAATATTACGGTTTCGGCAAATAGCGACGTATTCGTTGATTTTTCAAACGTTCCCTCCGTGGTAATGAAGGGAGACAAGATCGACCTTTCAAGAATTGAGACCTACAAATACGAGTCGAGCGGTAGAGTAGGCGTTGAAAGAGTGATCAGCGTTGGTGGATCTAACGTTACTAAGCCTTATACCTTCAGCACCGAGGGCAACGTTACCGTTAAGGTAAATGCAGGCGGAGTAGAAAAGACGCATACCGTTCAGGTTAAAGCGCCTTCGACTGCTTCAGGAAAATACGTTTCCTCATTCGTTACAGGGGCAAACGCATCAGTCAGCTCAAGCATAGACGTTTACGCAGAGGACGATACGTCGTTCAGCTTTATCCGTCCTATCAGTAAGAGCATGGTTTCCTTTGACTTCGTAGTTCTTGGAAGCTATGCAAACTTTGAGTCGTTGACGGTTAAGCTCAGCGATTCAGCTGACGCAAGCAACGTAGTGGAGTTTGATATTGCTAAGGGTTATTCATCTTCTCCTAACTACAGCATCGTTACCTACGCTGGAAAAACCTATTCAGTATTCGGTAGCATGTACGACGAGGATGGCTTGATGCCTTTCAGACTCAGCTACGATAACGAGCGCAAGGTAATTCGTCATCAGGACGCAGAGAACGCTGTATCCGATCTTCTCGAGCTGACCACCAAGTCTACGGGTGAAGAGTTTGAGGGATTCAAGGGTGACGTTTATCTCAGCTTTGAGATAAACGGCGTTACGGAGGAATCTTGCGTTATGATCGAAAAGATCGTTAACCAGAGCCTTTCAAGCTCGGTTACTGCAACCAAGAGAAACTCCGGTCCGGATATCGCTTTTTCTTCAAGCTACAAGAGAGGCATACTTGGCGTAGCTCTCTCGCTTGATGCGCCTGAGGTATGGGACGTATTCGAGGAGATTGGTAGCGTTGAGATCAAGATCAAGAATGCTAAGGGCGAGACCGTTTACTCTCAGAGCAATCTCAACAAGATATCTTATATGCCCACCGTTGCAGGAGACTATACCGTTGAGTGTAAGGCAAGCGACGTTAGTGGAAATACCACCACGGAGTCAGTTGTTATGAGTATAGTTGATACCAGCTACGACGGATTTATGGTAGGTGGAATACCCATCGTATCTGCTGATACTATAGCGCCTACCGTTACGATAGGAGCTAAGCCCACTGAGGAGGGTGAGGTAGGAGTTGCGTTCAACATTGCAAAGATCACGGTTGAAGATAATAAGACCGCTCTTAGCGATATGAGAATATACGTTTACGTTATCTCTCCCGACGCGGGAAGAACAATGATCAAATGTACCCCCTCCAAGACTAATTCGGCAGATGAAGATACGGTAGAGACTAAGCTTGGATTCATTACGGACGAGAACAAAGCATACCTTAGCTTCACTCCCGTACTCAAGGGAGAGCATCGCGTATATTACGTTGTAACCGACGGTAACGATCTCAGCACGATAGAATACTACGTAGTCAACGTAAAATAAGGAAATGACCGGCAAAAAGTTAATAAATAACGGGGCAACGAGCTATTTCGTGCTCGTCCCCGAAAAAAGAGACGTATTCATAGATTTTGCGATCAAAACTCTCGTAGATTCTATTGAAAAAAGCACGGGTGTAAGGCTTGACGTGTCAAGCGTCGAGGACGGAAGACCCTTTATATCTCTTGGTAGCACCGAGGCAAAGAAAATTGCTGGACTTAAAGAGTGCTATGGACGAGACGGATACAGAGCGGTTGAAAAGGACGGAAATCTATATCTTTTCGGACAGAGCGAGTACGGAGCTATCTGGGCTGTGTACGGGCTTTTGGAGGAGAAGGTAGGATACAAGTTCTATACTCCCGATGAGATTAAGATTGAGAATAGACTTGAGATAGACATCGAGGGACTTGATCTTTGCTATACGCCTACTATGCCTAACCGTTGTAGCGGATTCGGACTTGCAAAGTATGACCTAGAATACGCTACGGGACTTAAGGCTTACGCTTGGTACGGACAGCGCCTAGACGGCAAATCATTTTGGGGTGCGTGGGCTCACAACCATATAAGCGAGTTCATAACTCCGATCAAATACTACAAGGATCACCCCGAGTGGTTTTATCAGGACGAGAAATTCCGCGAGACTGATCCCGAAAAGATAAGACCTGTAAAAAGCGAGCTGTGTTTATCCAATATGGAGATGAGAGAAGAGTTCTTTAAGCTCCTTATAGAGAGAATACAGCAGGAAAAGCACGCTACGCATTTTCTTCTCGGACACGAGGACAACGGTCTCTTTTGCGATTGCGAAAACTGCAAGAAGATAATTGCCGAGATCGGAACGAGTGGTCTTTATATGGACTTTGTTAACGATATGGCAAGGAGGGTAGAGGATTGGAGAAGAGCGAACGCTCCTGAGCGAGAGATTTCGATAGGATCGTTTGCATACGGATTGGATACGAGCTTCCCTCCACCTGTAAAAGAGGTGAACGGAGAGTTCGTGCCCGTTGATCCCTGCGTGGTTGCCGAGCCAAACGTATTTATAATGTTTGCGCCTATTGCAACGATAGACCATAACAAGGCTATAACCGAGGAGATTAACAGGAGCATTTGCGGTATTATCGACAAGTGGAAATCTATTTGCTCAAGATACGCCGTATGGCTCTATTACGGAAGCTTCAGACGCTCGTTCGAGTTCGTGGACGGCATATATAGATTCAAGGAGGACGTGAGGTTTTTCAAGGATCTTGGAGTCGAATGCTTCTACGTGGAGAGTCCAAGCCTGCCGGGAGCGATATCCTTTCAGGCAATGACATTGTGGCTTCTCACTCAGCTTGAGTGGAACAAGGAGCTTGATACGGACGATCTTATAAAGGAGTTTTGTGAGAATTATTATAAGGTAGCATCTCCCCAGATTCTCAGGTATTTCCACCTTATGATGGACTACTGCAAGAAAACGAGAGACAGGATAGACTACCTGACGGGCGAAAGATACGCCTACGGAGTAAGCTCGCTTGACACCATACCTCAAGGGTATTGGGATCTCAATATCGTATACGACGCTTCACTTATTCTTGACGAAGCGGATAAGGTAATAGACGAGGCAGACTATGGCGAGGAGCTTAAGACAAAGCTTCACGACAGAGTGGAGATCGAGCGAATGACCCTACTACATATTCAGCTTGAATATTTCAATAGGGAAACGAGTGCTTATGACGAGGCAAGATCGGTAAATACCTATTCAAAGGAAAAGATATTCGAGCTTTGTGACAGAATGGAAAGAGACGTCAAGAGGTTTGGATTTAGTAGGATAAACGGAGACGGCACGGCTATCGAGACTATCGAGGGCTGGCGCAATAGAGCGGAAAAGGCGTCAAGAGGCTGGCGAGAGAGAACGCTTTGTATGAATAAGGAGTTTTACAGCTTCTACGATAAGAGAGAGGGATAGAGAATGGCTTGCAAGATTATTTCAAACGGAAGATCAAATTACTCCGTTCTTGTCCCCAAAACAAGAGACGTATTCGTGGACTTTGCAGTCAAAACTCTCGTGGACGCTATCGAAAAGAGCACGGGTGTAAGACTTGAGACGACCCACGAGATTGGAAGCAAGAGATTCATTTCGATCGGAGAGACCGAGGCAAAAAGATCAGCTGATATTAAGGTCTCATACGGCAGGGACGGATATAAGGCCGTTGAAAAGGACGGTAACGTTTATCTTTTCGGAGAGGGAATATATGGACCTATCTGGGCAGTATACGGACTTCTTGAGGAGAAGATAGGCTACAGATTCTTTGCAAAAGACGAGATAAGGATCGAAAAAAGAGAGGAGATAGACGTAGAGGGGCTTGACCTTGAATATACTCCCTCGATTCCTAACCGTTGTAGCGGATTCGGACTTGCAAAGTTTGATTTAGAGTACGCTACGGGACTCAAGGCTTACGCTTGGTACGGACAGCGCTTGGACGGCAAGTCAATTTGGGGCGCTTGGGCTCACAACCACGTGAACACCGTGCTTCCGCCTAAGATGTACTACAAGGATCACCCCGAGTGGTATATTCAGATCGAAAGGTTCAAAAAGGACGATCCCGAGGAGATGATTCCCGACAAAATGCAACTCTGCTTTTCCAATATGGAAATGAGAGAGGAGTTTTTCAAAAGGCTTATTGAGATCATTATAGAGAACGATCACGCAACGCACTTTTGTATAGGACACGAGGATCACGGCGAATACTGCAAATGCGAAAATTGTCAGAAAATGGCAAAAAAGCTCACTCAGAGCGGTCTGCACTTTGACTTTATCAACGATATGGCAAGGAGAGTAGAAGCCTGGAGAAAGCAAAATGCTCCAGAGAGAGTGATCATGATCGGTGGACTTGCTTACGATCCGGGACTTAGCTTCGCGCCTCCCGTGAAAATGGTGGACGGCAAATGGGTACCGATAGCTCCCGAGCTTAAAGCAGGGGATAACGTATTTATGTTCTTTGCGCCGATATCAGCTCCCGAGCATTCAAGACCTGTTACGGACGAGGTCAATAAGCCTATCACGGTCATAATGGATAAATGGCGCGTCCTTTGTAATCATTTCGGAGTGCAGACCTATTACGGAAGCTTCAGACGAGCGCTTGAGTTCGTAGACGGTATATATAGGTTTAAGCCCGAGATAGAGTACTATAAGAGCGTTGGCGTGGATAGCTTCTATATGGAAGCGCCAAGCTACAAGGGCTCGATAGCATTTCAGGCAATGAGCTTATACGTTCTGACGAGGTTAGAGTGGGATACAACTCTTGACACGGACGATCTTATAAAAGAGTTTTGTGATAACTACTATAAGGAAGCGTCCCCTTACGTTATGAAGTATTTCTATTACTTTATGGATTACTATAATAAAGTAAGAGAGAGAACTAAATACCTCACGGGAGAGGAATTCAGATACGGAATGTGTCTGACTGATACAGTTCCTCAGGGCTTTTGGAGCTTGAACGCCGTATACGATGCGTCGGTTATGCTTGACGAAGCGGATAAGGCGATAGACGAGGCGGATTGCGATCAAGAGGAAAAGCAAAAGCTTCACGACAGAATAGAGATAGAGAGAATGACTCTACTACATATCCAGCTTGAGTACTTTAACAGGGAGACCTGTAATTACGACGAGTTGAGATCGGTCAATACCTATCCTAAGGAAAAGATACTTGAGCTTTGTGACAGAATGGAAAAAGACGTCAAAAAGTTTGGGCTCGTAAGGTTGAACGGTGACTCACCCGATCCGATCGAGACCATAAACGGCTGGCGAAAAAGAGCGGAAAATGCTCATAGATTCTGGGAGACCAGAATACGAGAATCAAGAAAAAGATTTAATGAATTGGGATAAAAAATGGAGAAGATTATGAAAAAACTTATACTCATTTTACTCTCGGTAATACTTTGTTGCAGTTGGTTTATAGGATGTACTCCCACCGAGCCTCCTGTAAACCCTGACGGCGACCCGTCGGGTACACCCTCTGGCACGCCCTCTGGAAGCGATCCCGGTGAGCCTCCGTACTACGGCGTTAACTACGGC
>JAZQYC010000098.1:0-1714 GCA_045633285.1 Clostridia bacterium
TTACTATTTTTCACAAAAATATTTAATTGCTTCTGCGTAGCCGTTAAAGCCCTTGCCTGCTATGGTTTTTTCGGCGTACAAGCTGATATAGCTGTGCTTTCTGAATTCCTCTCTTGAGTTGATATCAGTCAGATGCACCTCAACGGTTGGAATAGCTACCGCCTTCAATGCGTCAAGTATAGCTACGCTCGTATGGGTGAACGCTCCGGGGTTGATAATGATACCGTCTATTTTTCCGAGCGAGCGCTGAATTTTCGTGACGATATCGCCCTCGTAATTAGACTGATAGCAGACAACCTTTGCGCCAAGCCTCTTTCCCTCCTCTTTAACGAACGAGCAAAGTGCCTTGTAATCACTTTTTCCATAAAGCTCAGGCTCACGAACACCAAGCATATTGAGGTTAACACCGTTTATTACAAGCAGTTTCATATCCTTTTATTATCTCCTTGACAGCTTTTTCTATCTTTTTGTCGTTATTGACCGAATAGTCCTTAGCTTCCTCGTATATATCCTTACGAGCCTCGAAAAGCTTTTCTATTCCCTCTCTTTGCGAAAGAGGTCTATCCTCCGTAGTCAAAAGGCTAAGAGGTCTCTTGATATAACACAGTATACCGTTTGCTCTAAGCGCTCTGACGTTTTCGCCTCTCAGCACCGCTCCACCACCGAGAGATATCACCCTACCACTCAGTTTTGCTACCTCTTTGACTACCTCGCTTTCCATATTGCGAAAGGCTTGCTCACCCGATTCGTTTATGATCTCGGAGGGCTTTTTGCCGTATTTTTTGGTGATCTCCTCGTCCGTATCTACAAATTCCTTTTTGAGCTTGTCGGCTATAAGCTTGCCAAGCGTGCTTTTTCCCGAGGAGGGCATACCGAATAGCACTATATTTGCCATTTTCGCAAAGACGAGGGCTAACGTTTCCTCTGATTCCTCTCTCGTATGAGCCCCACCCGACCAAATATCCTCTGCGATAAGAGCCTGCTCAACGAGCATCGGCAGTCCGTGACTCGATATAAGATTTTTAGATCTTGCTTCACACAAAAGCTCGGTTGTAAAGGGATTGTATATGCAGTCAAACACCGCCTCGAGCCTATCAAAGCCGTCAAGCGTGATGGGCGTTGCCTCGGTATTTGGATACATTCCGACGGGAGTGGCGTTGATTATGATCTGAGCATTTCCCGCAACCGATTTGCAGTTAACGTAATTCACCTCACCCGAGCGTGAAACAACGGTAACGCTTTTTGCTCCCTTTTCATGACTCAATGCCACGGCAGTTGCGCTTGCGCCACCCGAGCCGAGAATAAGAACGTGCTTATTTTTGAGACTCACTCCCTTGCTCGAAATCATATACTCCAATCCGCCTATATCGGTATTGTCGCCGTAAAGCTTACCGTCCTTTCTTGTGACGGTATTAACTGCCCCGACCGCCTTAGCTCTTTCAGACAGCTCGTCAAGATAGGGAATTATATCCTTTTTGTATGGAATCGTTACGTTGAAGCCGTCATACTCACTTTTTTTGCAAAACTCCTCGAGCTTACCCTTTTCTATCGGGCAAAGGTCGTAGTCATAGCCACGGCTACGGTGTATGACCGCCGAATAACTGTGTCCGAGCTTTTCACCAATCAAACAATACTTCATTATACCATCTCTTTGTAGCTTCCAAGAAATACGAATTTATCCGAACCGCTCTCAAGCTCTCCGATAGCGTTCTCG
>JAZQYC010000099.1:0-3199 GCA_045633285.1 Clostridia bacterium
TCGTTATCCTCGAGCGCGTTCAAAAGGGCTGTCACGAGAGCCTTATCGGAGTATGCGCTCTTTCCAAAAAGCACGCCTGCCTGAGCTACCTCGACCCCCGTTGATATTTTCCATTCCTTTTGAAGATTGAGTATCTCCACGCAACCTGCGCCCTTCATGGAGTTAGAGGCAACGGGCTCGCCGAGAACGGCGTAGCTTGCGTTATTTGACTTTAAAAGCTTGACTATATCGCTTCCGTTTTGGTAGTACTTGATATTTACCTTATTGGGATCAACCGTGCCGTCAGCGGATAGTTCTGCGTAGGGGATATCGCTTTTTGATAGAGCATATCTAAAGAGAATGTCAGGAGTGTCTCCTCGTCCGATCGAATGAACGATCTCTCCCTTAAGCTCGCCAAGATCGGTAACGCTTTGCTTGCCAACGAGATAGTTAAGTCCCCATACCGTGACTGCGCCGAGTTTGACGTCCTTGCCTGCGTTGTAGAGGTTTGCGCCTGCAGATACGGGAAGAACGACTATATCCGCTTCTCCCGAAAGAAGCTTTTCCTTGACGACGTTGCCGTTAGAGACGTAGATCTCAACAGGTCTTCCGTTCAAGGTCATCCCGTCCGCCATAAGGTAAGCAAGCGACAGCGCCGGCGCTCCGTCCGGAACGTAGATGACTACGGCATCCGTTTCCGCGCAACCAAACGCAGAGAGTGTGAGTGCGCATACGAGTAGAATTGTTAAAATAAGTACGATCTTTTTCATAAATGCCTCCTATTTGATAAGTGATTTAACCGATACTCCTTGAATTTTGCCGAGCTTTCCCGTAATTGTGGAGAATTGCTCCACCGTGCCTCTTACGATCACGCTGATAGCGGATAAGCCCATATCCCTTACGGGAACGCCCGTTCTTGCAACGATGAGATCAGAAAAATCAGAGAGCAGGCTCTGAATTTTCTGCGGAGCTTCGCCACCGACCTCTTTTGCGTCAACTATAATGCCTATAATTCCTATTCTTTCCATTTTGCCTCCAAAACAAAAACGCTCATCAAATGATGAGCGTATATAACAAACGTAGACGATACCCCAAGGCTCGCCGTAATATATAAGCTCATCATCTCCGAGAATTCATCGATTTCCGATCTTGTAAGGTCATTTTAGCAAAAAGAGTACGCCTTGTCAAGTGAAAACAATTTGCAAAAGGGCGCATTTGTGATATAATCATATCAAGGAGTACGATATGTTATATCAAAATATATTGCAAACAATAGGCCGCACCCCTCTCGTGCGTCTCAATAATATCAAGGCTCAGGACGGAGTGAGCAGAATTTTCGTCAAGGCGGAATTTATGAATCCGGGCGGTAGCATCAAGGATCGTACGGCGTTTTATATGCTCGATCAAGCAGAAAAGGAGGGTAAGATCGACAGATCCTCCACTATAATCGAGCCGACCAGCGGTAATACGGGTATCGGACTTGCGCTTTATTGCGCAGTCAAGGGAATGAAGCTTATTTTGACCATGCCTGAGAATATGAGCTTGGAGCGCAGAAAGCTTCTCAGCGCGTACGGCGCAGAGCTCGTTCTGACTGAAAAGGAAAAGGGTATGAGCGGAGCTATTGCAAAAGCAAACGAGCTGAAAAAGAGCATAAAGGGAGCTTTTATTCCCTCACAGTTTACAAATCCCGACAACACGCTTGCTCATTACGAGACCACGGCAAGAGAGATATTCGAGGATCTTCCGAGCACTTCTCTAATAGTTGCAGGCGTTGGAACGGGCGGAACGCTCACGGGTATAGCAAAATACGTTAAGGTAAACGGCTTGAATTGCAAATGCGTAGCAGTCGAGCCCGAAAAAAGCGCGGTGCTTTCTGGAGAGAGTGTAGGAGCGCACGGCTTGCAGGGTATCGGAGCAGGTTTTATTCCCGAAATCGTAGATGTTGATCTTTTTGACGAGATAGAAAAAGAGAACGAATCTAGCGCCTACGAAATGGCGAGAAGACTTGCAAAAGAGGAGGGAATACTCGTTGGTATCACCTCGGGCGCAAGCCTTGCCACGGCAATCAGACTCAGCGAAAGGATAAAGGGCGATATCGTTGTCATTCTTCCAGATACGGGAATGAGATATCTGTCTACGGAGTTATATGAGTAAAAAGGTAGTAGTTGGAATAAGCGGTGGAGTAGATAGCTCGGTTGCGGCGTATCTTCTGAAAGAGCAGGGATACGACGTAGTGGGGCTATTTATGCGTAATTGGAAAGAAGAGGACGAAGCAGGTCATTGCACGGCAGAGGAGGATTATGCAGACGCACTCAGAGTGTGCGCTACCCTTGATATACCCTTTTATACGGCGGATTTTTCCAAGGAGTATTGGGAGAGAGTTTTTCTCCATTTCGTGGAAGAATACAAAAAGGGCAGAACGCCAAACCCCGACGTATTGTGTAACCGTGAGGTCAAATTCGGTCCTTTTATAGAAAGAGCCGAGCTTCTTGGCGCAGACTATATAGCAACGGGACATTATTGCGGTATAAAAAGAGAAAACGGAAGAACCTACCTCACGAAATCATACGATAGATTAAAGGATCAGACCTACTTTTTGAATCAGCTAAGTGAAAAACAGCTCGAAAAGGAACTCTTTCCTCTTCAAAGTATTGATAAGACCGAGGTCAGAAGAATTGCCGATAAATTAGGTCTTGTAACCGCAGACAAAAAGGATAGCACGGGTATTTGCTTCATAGGAGAGCGCAAGTTCCGTGAGTTTCTCTCAGGATATATCCCGATGAAAGAGGGAGATATTATGTGTGAGGGAAAAGTAGTCGGCAGACATAGCGGAGTGTACTTTTATACCCTCGGGCAGAGAAAGGGTCTTGGAATCGGCGGTGAGGGCGAGAGATGGTTCGTTATCGGAAAGGACGTTGAAAAAAATATTCTCTACGTTTCTCACGGAGAGGACGACGTGCTGTTTAAGGACAGCTTAGTCTGTGAGAGCTTTAATTGGATAAACGGCGAGCCTGAAGAAAAGGTATTCAGAGCAACGGCAAGAATAAGACACCGCCAGCCCGAGCAGGAATGCACGGTAACCGCTGACGGCAAGGTGAGCGTCAGCTTTGATCAGAAGCAAAGAGCTATAGCCTCGGGTCAGTACTGCGTTTTATACGTTGGAGATATCTGCCTTGGCGGTGGAGTTATCGAATAGCTTTTGATCGTGGGCGGAAATTTT
>JAZQYC010000100.1:0-2033 GCA_045633285.1 Clostridia bacterium
TGTCCGTGGTGCTGTCTGCGCTCGGCTTGCTTGACGCCGCGCTCGGAGCGGTCGTTCACAACTGCTCGTCCGTTCTGGTATGCACGAACTCAGCTCTGCTTCTCGGATATAAAGGAAAAAGTAAAAAATAAAACGAGATTAAGTATCCGCAAGGGTACTTAATTTTTTATTATATAAAAAAACGCATATTTATTGACTAAAATAGATATGTGTGATAAAATGTAATGAATATGATAGGGGTATAATGCTTTTTTTATGGAAAACAAGCCGTTTGACAAAAAAATATGGCTTTCTTCACCAACCATGCACGGAACTGAGCTTGAATACGTTGAGCAAGCCTACCGTACTAATTGGGTAAGCACGGTCGGAGAAAATATCGACGAGCTTGAAAAAAGCATAGCAGATATCACGGGATCAAAATATGCTCTTGCTTTAAATAGCGGAACGAGCGCTCTTCATCTTGCTGTTAAGCTTGCAGGAATCAAGGAGGGAGACAAGGTTATTTGCTCCGATCTTACGTTTGCCGCAACCGTGAACGCAATTTTGTATGAAAAAGGAGTGCCCGTATTCGTTGACTCAGAGAGAGATACGTGGAATATAGATCCAAGGGCATTAGAAAAGGCGTTTGATCTATACCCTGAGGCAAAGGCTGTCATGGTCGTTGATCTTTATGGTACTCCTGCTAAGATTGACGAGATCAAAAAAATATGCGACAGGCGAGGAGCTACGATCATTGAGGACTCTGCAGAGGCGCTTGGCTCAACGTATAATGGCGAGCATCTTGGTAAAAGTGGTAGATGCGGTGTAATTTCGTTCAACGGGAACAAGATAATTACGGGATCATCAGGTGGTATGCTTCTTCTTGATAACAAAGAGGATTATGAAAAAACAAAGAAATGGTCCATGCAATCAAGAGAAAGAGCTCCTTGGTATCAGCACGAGGAGATAGGCTATATGTATAGAATGAGTAACGTGATCGCCGGCATCATTCGTGGACAAATTCCCTATCTTGAGACTCACCTTAAACAAAAAAGAGCGATTTACGAGAGATACGAGAGGGGATTTAAGGACATTCCCGTCAGCTTGAATCCGTATGTAAAGGGCATGATGAATCCGAATTTTTGGCTGACCTGTCTTCTCGTGGACAAAAATTACATGAGCCGGCAGACGAGAGGGGAAAATACTGCAAGCTATCAAAAGGCTCGGGGAAAGAGCTGTCCTACCGAGATTATGGAGACGCTTTGCCGTCTCAACGTAGAAAGCAGACCTATATGGAAGCCGATGCATATGCAACCGATCTACAAGAAGTACCCGTTCGTAACGCTTGACCCAGACTCCGTTGTTGACGAGGATATATTTGAAAGAGGCCTGTGTCTTCCAAGTGACAACAAAATGACCGAGGAAGAGCAGGATATAATAATCAAAGCAATAAGAAATTGTTTTTAAATCTAACGAAGAAAATAAACGCGATTAAGGAAAAAGTAAATGAGTGAGATTTTCAGTTATATAGCTTCATATTGGCAAACAGTCTTGCTGTACGCCGTAGTTATAGGCGTATCCTCGCTTTTTGCTTTTTTATCCTACGTTCCAAGTTCAAGTGGTGGATATAAATGGAGACCTGCGTGGCTTTTTGGATCGTTTTATTTGCTCTTGTTTTTCTTAGGCTTTTCATTATGCGGAAAGGACGTTGCGCAATATGAATACGAGTTTTTAAACTCCGTAGACCTTGCGTTCGTATTTGGAAACCGAATCGAGTTTGGATACATGCTTTTGAATTGGTTTGTCAGACTGTTTACGAATGACTTTGCGGTATTCAGATTTTTGTGGGCATTGGCGTTTTTAGCCTTAATATTTTATACCACTGCCAAAATTCGTGATAGATTTCATCCAGGCTTCGTAATACTTGCATTTAACTGTATGTTTATGATTCAGTCAATGAATCTTATGCGTATTTATTTGGCTACGGCTGTCGTTTTCTTCGGTATTCGTTTCCTTTTGAATAAGGAATATATCAAATACGTCGTTACGATAGT
>JAZQYC010000101.1:0-2043 GCA_045633285.1 Clostridia bacterium
CAGGTGGAATATCAAAAAGGGTTTACACAGGCGTTGGGCGTATAGAAAGGCAGTCTATCGTCAAGAATATAGAACAGTATATTAGTGAAATTGATCAAATAATTGATAAAAAAGAGAAATTTTTCGCTAAAAACGATTTACAATAGTCTTTTTTTGTGTTAATATATAACAGTACGTTTTACGAGGAGGCACGGGAAGCTCGGCTATCTTTGTTTGACGTTTATTAATATCCAGACAGGAGGTAATAAAAATGGATATCAAGAAGAACGAAATCATTGCTAATTTTGCAAGAAGCGAGGGTGACACCGGTTCACCTGAGGTGCAGATCGCACTTTTGACTGCTAGAATCGCAGTACTTAACGAGCATCTCGCTTCACACCACAAGGATTTCCACTCTCGTAGAGGTCTACTTAAGATGGTTGGTAAGAGAAGAAACCTTCTCAACTATCTCAAAGAAACCGATATCGAAAGATACAGAGCTATCCTTGCAAAATTGGAACTCAGAAAGTAATTTTATCGTGAGTGGCGGAGGGTCCGCCACTTTTGCGTAATTTGTAGGAGGAATTTAAATGGAAAAA
Organism: Clostridia bacterium; assembly: GCA_045633285.1. Classification (GTDB taxonomy): domain Bacteria; phylum Bacillota; class Clostridia; order Christensenellales; family RUG350; genus RGIG2224. The sequence continues at coordinate 579 of JAZQYC010000101.1, forward strand.
ACTAGAATTTTTAAGACCGAAATCGCAGGTAGAGAGGTTTCCGTTGAGGTAGGCACTTACTGCGAGCAGGCAAACGGATCCTGTATCGTTCGTTGTGGCGACACCGTAGTTATGACTAACGTAACTATGGCTGCTTCTCCCCGTGACGGTATGGACTTCTTCCCTTTGGGAGTAGATTTTGAAGAAAAAATGTACGCTGTAGGTAAGATCCCCGGTGGCTTTAAAAAGCGTGAGGGACGTCCCAGCGACAAGGCGATTCTCACCTCGAGACTTATCGATAGACCTATCCGTCCTCTCTTTCCTAAGGGACTGTTTAACGACGTTGCAGTAGTTGCTACCGCTCTTTCCGTTGATACCGAGATACCCCCTGAGGTATACGCTATGATCGGAAGCTCTATAGCGCTCAGCATCTCTGATATTCCTTTTGCCGGACCTACCGGATCAGTTGTCGTTGGATACGTTGACGGACAATACGTTATCAACCCCGATAGCGCTCAGAGAGAAAAGAGCAAGCTCCACCTCTCGCTTAGCGGAACTAAGGACGCTATCATGATGGTTGAGGCAGGCGCAAATATGATCTCTGAAGAGGAGATGCTCGGAGCAATTTTGTTTGGTCACGAGGAAATCAAGAAGATTGTTGCGTTCATCGAATCAATCGTTGCTGAGGTTGGTAAGCCTAAGCGCGAAATGAATCTTTACACTATCGATTCCGAGATCGATGCAGACGTTAGAGCATACGCTTCCGAGAAGATCGATTGGGTACTTGATACCTTCGATAGAAAGGAGCGTGAGGCTCGTGAGGAAGAGGTTACGGCAGACGTTTTAGAGCACTTTGCTGAAAAGTATCCCGACGGCAAGCGTAATATCGGCGACAGCCTGTATTATCTCAAAAAAGAGAAAGTTCGTGCAAAAATTATCGACAAGGGCGTTCGTCCTGACGGAAGAGCTACCACCGAGATCAGACCTATTTGGTGTCAGACCGGTATTCTTCCCAGAGTACATGGAAGCGGTGTATTTACCCGTGGTATGACTCAGGCTCTTACCACCGCTACCCTTGGAACTATCAGCGAAGTTCAGAAGCTCGAGGGCCTAGATGACGACGTATTCAAGAGATATATGCATCACTACAATATGCCCCCTTACAGCACGGGTGAGGCAAAGGCTATGAAGAGCCCCGGTCGTCGTGAGATCGGTCACGGTGCGCTTGCTGAAAGAGCACTTGAGCCCGTACTTCCCGACGAGGAGAGCTTCCCTTACGCTATTCGTACCGTTTCTGAGATACTCAGCTCCAACGGTTCAACCTCTCAGGCAAGCGTTTGCGGATCTACTCTTGCTCTTATGGATGCAGGCGTTCCTATCAAAGCTCCCGTTGCAGGTATTGCTATGGGTCTTATAAAGGACGAAGGTAAAAACAAGGTAGCTATTCTTTCTGATATTCAGGGACTTGAGGACTTCCTCGGAGACA
>JAZQYC010000102.1:0-1898 GCA_045633285.1 Clostridia bacterium
GTAAAAATTTCGCACAAAATTATAAAAAAAGCACGTTGCGAAATAATTTGCAACGTGCTCGTTTTGAATTTTTTTTAACCGATGTATAATCTATGGAGTTTTTTATTTTTGCTATGGTTAAAAACCAAAATACCTTTTTGCGTTCTTGTAGCAGATACCCTCTACGATGTCTTTAAGCGTGTCCATATCGAGAGGATATTCTCCGTCGTCTACCCAACCGCCTATGAGGTTACAAACTATTCTTCTGAAATATTCGTGACGGGTATAGGATACGAAGCTTCTGCTATCGGTAAGCATACCCACGAAGCGTGAGAGCATTCCGAGGTTTGCAAGAGCCTTCATCTGTTCCATCATGCCGTCTCTCTGATCGTTAAACCACCACGCGCTACCAAACTGTATCTTGCCGGGGGTAAGGTCGGACTGAAAGTTTCCGAGCATGGTCGCCAAGGTGTAGTTGTCCTTGGGATTGAGGGTGTAGAGTATGGTTTTTGGAAGCTTATCCTCTTTTTCAAGAGAGTCCATAAAGCGAGCAAGAGCCTCTGCTATATTGAGGTCGTTGATAGAATCGAATCCTACGTCAGGACCGAGCTTCGCGTACATTCTAGAATTGTTGTTACGGAGAGCTCCGATATGAAGCTGCATTGCCCAACCAAGTCTCGAATACTCCTTTGCGCATTCACGAAGAACGCAGGTACGGAATACGTCGATCTCCTGCGTGGTGATATCCTCGCCCTTGAGCTTTTTATCAAATACGGCGCTTGCGTCTCCCTCTGCGTAGGGTACGCTCTCCAAAGCGTGGTCTGATACTCTGCAACCCATCTCGTTGAAGAACGCTATACGGCTCTTAAGCCAGCTAACGAGCTCGTCGTAGCTCTTAGCTCCAACGGTCTTAACGTAAGGGAGGAAGGTCTCCTTTCCGATCTCAACAGCCTTGTCGGGTCTGAAGGTGGGAAGAACTTTAGTTGAAAAGCCTTTGAGCTTCTCGTGATATTCGAGGCTGTCAATAGGATCGTCCGTGGTGCAAATGATCTCAACACCGCTCATCTTGATAAGACCCTGAGCGCGGTATTCCTCCTTTGCAAGAAGGGAATTGACCTTGTTCCATACCTCCTTGCAGTTACGCTCGGAGAGAACCTCGTCGATTCCGAAAAATCTCTTGAGCTCAAGGTGAGTCCAATGATAAATGGGGTTACCGATAAGCAAAGGAAGAGTTTTTGCAAATGCCTCGAACTTCTCGTACTCGTCAGCGTCTCCCGTGATATATTTCTCGTTAACGCCGTTCGTTCTCATCTGACGCCACTTGTAGTGGTCTCCGCCAAGGAAGAGATCGTAAGCGTTTCTGAACTTATAGTTCTCTGCAATCATTGCAGGCGACAAGTGACAATGGTAGTCGATTATCGGTAGATCCTTTACGAAAGAATAGAGCTTTCTTGCGGTTTTTCCGTGCAACATAAAATCGTCTTTGATAAAAGTCATAGTTTTTTCCGTCCTTAATAGGTTAGTTCTAATTTACAGGCAAGAGTCCTCTCGCCATTCATTATTATATATGATAAAGCATTTTCTGACAAGTCTTTTTGCAAAATAGGCTTTGCTTTTATGCTGTTCTTTTTTGTCCATTTAGCCGAGATAATCGTCAAATCCGTAAAACCCGTGCTGACGAAGCGCCTCGTACAAAACTATTGCAACGGCGTTCGAGAGGTTTAACGATCTCACCTCGCCCTTCATCGGAATACGGATAGCGTTATCGAAATCGGAATAAATAAGCTCCTCGGGAAGACCCTTCGTTTCCTTTCCAAAAAGAAGATAGCAGTCGTCCTCGAACTTGACGTCGGTATAATTTTTTCTACCCTTGGTGGAAAGATAATACAGCTTGTCCTTTTTATGCTTATCCAAAAACT
>JAZQYC010000103.1:0-1265 GCA_045633285.1 Clostridia bacterium
TATCACAATTTTCAATATAAGAGAACTTGACACCGTAGCGCTTGAGCTGTTTGCTTATTGCAAATAGTCCGCATTGAGTATCGGTAAATCTCTGACCGTTGTCAAAAAGACGATCTCTCGGACCCCACAAGAGCGTGGGAAGATTGAGCTGTTTTGCAACGAGCCCTGCACAGCTCTCCTCTCCAAAGTTACAATTAACCACAAAAAGCGCGTCTACTTTTTGCTCCTTGAAATATTCTGCAACTCTATCACAGTCCGAGGTAAGTCTGAGCAACCCCTCCTCGTTAAGCCATTCTATATCAACGAACTCCGTATTCTCGTCTGCATAGTTCTTGCGCAGATACTCAAGCGTTGCGTTTTTGTTGTCAACTGCGTAATCACTCTGAAACATACCAATACGCTTCGGTGGCTCTTTTATACATCTACGTATGGGAAGAACACCAATTTTCAGTTTATAATTTAACATTTTTTACCTCCGTAATCACACCGTAATCAGCGTAATCAAATATTCTCGCATTTTTATCAGTATTCACGGCAATCACCGTGCCTGCGCCCGATATAGCGCAGGTATGCTGTACAGCGCCCGAAATACCGAACGCTACGTACACTTTGGGGCAAACAGCTCTGCCCGTAAGTCCTACTTGCTTTTCGTACTCTAAAGCTCCGCTATCGGCAACTATTCTCGAGCAACATATCTCAGCGCCGTATCTACCGGCAAGAGCCTTGATTCTATCTATATCAGACACAGCTCCCTTTCCGATAGAAAATATCAGCTCCGATCCGCCCTCCTTAACAGTTCTGACCGTAGCAAAAGCCATTTTGCTATTGCATACAATATCCGCCGTAACGTTACCGCCCTGAGCAGGTCTTGTCATAATCAATTTTTCGTCCTCTACTCTAAGCGATATACAGTCAGCGCAAAGACCCGTGCCCGTTATAACCGCTACTCTCGACGCTAAGACCTTGTACTCATCGCTATCCTCCCACAAAACGGTGGTTGCGCCACGATTCAATAGCTCGTCAGCAACGCTTAGAGGCGTTTTTCCGTCTACGTCAAGTCGGACAGTTTTATCCGCTATTTGCTCTGCAAAAGCCTTGACCTTTCCAACGAAATATACCTCGTCAAGCCTTTCGCCCTTATTTTCTACGATTTCCACCCTGCTTTTTCTAAGTCCCTCTTCGATGAGACCTTTTAGCTCGGATTGATCTACAAAGACGCAGTCTCTTCTGCCTACGTTGCTCTCGTAGCTTTTGACTACTCTCGT
>JAZQYC010000104.1:0-2452 GCA_045633285.1 Clostridia bacterium
CGAAATATATCGTTTAGCTATAAAAAAGCTTTGTTTTTAAAGAAAAATTACATAAAAAATAAGCAAACCATTGAGGTTTGCTGTTTTTTTATCTATCAGGTTATTATTGGATCACGGAGAGTGTTTTTGTTTTCCTCGATCAGATATTCGTATCTGTCTGCTACTCGATTGGCAAGCATCTCCCATGTGAGATATAGGTCTCGGTGAGCGTTTTCGGATACGGTGAGAAGAAGCTCTTTATCCGTAATGGCTTCTTGAACTACTCTTGCAAAGTCCTCGACTGATCTCTCAGCAATGAAGCCGTTAACTTTATCTGTTACCGTTGCAGAGGTTATGGTGTCCTTTAAAAATACTACGGGAGTATTAAGCGTTGCTGCCTCGATCTGAACGATAGAGGAGGTGTCGTACACAGACGGAAAAAGGAAGAGATCACTTCTTGCGTAATACTCTGCAAGCTCTTCTCTATCTTCAATTCTTCCCGTGAAGATCACTCTGTCACAAAGATCGAGCTTTATAACCTTTTCCTTGAGTCTGTCCTCGTCTGGACCGTTTCCCACGAAGAACATCTTAAAATCAAGTCCGTTATCCTTGAGAGTTTTGAGAGAATCAACAATGAAAAAAATATTCTTTTGCTCGATAAGTCTCCCAACGAATAGAAATACGGGTAAATCTTTCGATAGTGAATATTTTTGGTTAAGAGAGCTTGATAATTCTTCCTTTGTTCTCGTCGTTTTGAAATCGGTAGCGTTCGGCATATGATAGATTCTGCCACGATATCCGTAGTCTCTTATCATATCCTCGGCAGAGTGGTGCATAGCCCAAACCTCGGTGCTCTTGTTGAACACCTTGATAAGCTTGCTGAGCGCATATTCGGTAAGCGTATCGGTTTTTAAATAACGCTTAAAATCCTGACGGAATTGACTGTGTATCGTCATTACGAAGGGGACTTTACGCTTTTTTGCAAGCTTAGATGCATATTTTCCAAGAGTAAATGGGGAGTGAGCGTGAATAATATCTATTCTTAGATGATTAAGGGCATTAGATAGATAACGATCAAATGCAGGAAATGCCAGATCGTAGTTTACGAAGCTGAAAAAAATAGCGTTTGATCCGATTATAAGGAAATCCTCATCGTCAGGAGACATTCCCTTGTGATTAGGGACGATCAGAACGACGTTGTATCTCTCGGACATAATGCGAGCGTAATTTTCAACGACCTTGATAACGCCGTCGATTATAGGATAATAGGTATCGTTAAAATAGACGATAGTCTTTTTGCCGTTTGTGTTAAGCTCGCCTATTTTTGCTCTAATAATAGCTCTATGATTCTTGTCTTGCTTATAAAACGCCTGATTAACCATATCTATAAAATATCACAAATATAGACAGGTGTCAAATTTTTAATTGGGATAATTTAACCTATAATTTTACGTAAAACAGCGTACTGCTAGCAACATTCATATATAACGTTTCATGCTGTAAAACTAAAAATGAATAAATATATATAATGCAAAATAGTTAGGAGCATAGAAAACCGATTGCAAAAAAGCTATTATGGTGTTAAAATATATAAAAGACATTTAATTGTCGATAGGGCGATACTTTAGAATTTTTAAGTGAGAAAATGATAAATAAGATTATTGAATTTTTTAAAAAGTCACCAAATCGCTTGATACTACCTATTGTAGGTATTGTATTGGTTATCATATCTTCGATACTTCTTTTGTGGCAGGGTAATGCAAACAGCAATCAATCTATCCCTGCAACTTCTGCTATCGTATATTTCAAGGGGGAATATCGTATAGGTGACGGAGATTGGCAGGAAATCGTAGACGGCAAACACATTTCTTCAACGCAAGGTGACGTAACTTTGCGTGGCAATTTTCATATGTTAGCACCAAATGGTGAATACGTTGGTATTTATAGAGAAGATATCCCTATTGCCTTTTATTTAGACCATATCAGTTTAACCTTTTATGAAGTTGGAAGCGAACCATTTGTGCTTGATATGGAAAATCCTATATACGGAAATTCTGTTTGCGGTATAAATTGGGAGGCTTATTACTTAACAAGCGAAAGCGACGATTTAATTGAAATTTTAATTCATAACCCACATAACTATGGCAACGAAAACGCAATTGATGAGATGTTATCAAAAGTAACGCTTTGGACGCCAATTGAATTTGAAAAAGACGTACTAGATAGTGGCGCGTCACAAAGAAACGTTGGTCTTGCAATTATAATTGCCTCAGTTATGTTTTTGGGTACAGCGTTGTTTTCATCGTTAATACACGTAAAAAATAGTAAATTTATATGGTTGCTTGGATCAGTAATTTTATCTGCGGGAATATATTTTACTTATAGTTCATTTGGTATTGCTTTTTGGAGTGAGTCGATAGTTTTTAATACTTCAATACTTGGAATATCAATGATGCTTTACACTTTCTTTTTA
>JAZQYC010000105.1:0-2677 GCA_045633285.1 Clostridia bacterium
CTTTTCTCGTAAGATATTCGCCGTATTTAACTCTAAGGTCATACACGACGAATTTTACGAGGAGCTTGAGTTTGCTCTTCTCCGAGCGGACGTTGGAGCGCAGGTTTCAGCCGACGTTATAGACGAGCTTAAAGAGAGAGTTTTGGATAAACGTATCAAGACTACGGAGGGAATAAAGGCTGAGCTTAAGGATATCTTAGTCGGACTTATCGACTACGAGATTCCTGAGATAGAGTATCCTGCGGTAATATTGGTATCGGGCGTAAACGGAGCAGGAAAGACCACGGCGATCGGCAAGCTTGCAAAAAGATACAAGGAGCAAGGAAAATCGGTTATACTTGCAGCTGCGGACACTTTCAGGGCGGCGGCAAGCGAACAGCTCGCTATCTGGGCAGAGAGAGCAGGAGTCAGAATAGTTAAGCACGCAGAGGGCGCAGATCCTGCTGCCGTTGTGTACGACGCTATACAGTCCGCAAAAGCAAAAAAAGCCGATCTTATAATAGTTGATACGGCAGGTAGGCTACAAAATAAGAAGAATCTTATGGAGGAGCTAAAAAAGATCACGAGAGTTATCGATCGTGAGACAGAGGACTATACCGTACTCAATTATATAGTAGTAGACGCCACTATCGGTCAGAACGCCGTTTCTCAAGTAGATGCGTTCGACGAGGCAATAGACATAGACGGGATCATACTTACCAAGCTTGACGGAACAGCCAAGGGCGGAGTTGTTCTCGCAATATCGGGAGCTAAAGAGATCCCCGTGCTCTACGTAGGCGTAGGCGAGGGAATAGACGATCTTATAGATTTCGATGCAAACGATTTTATAAGCGCAATTTTGGAGTAAATATGAAAGTATATCTTGACCACTCAGCGACGACAGCGCTTGATCCTGCCGTTTTTGAAAAAATGAAGCCTTACTTTACCGAAATATACGGTAATGCAAGCAGTCAGCACACCGAGGGACAAAGCGCGGCAAAAGCAGTTGAGCTTGCAAGAATGCAGGTTGCTAAAGCAATTAACGCAAGTCCTAACGAGATCTATTTTACCTCGGGTGGAACGGAATCTGATAATACCGCAATTAAGGGCGGAGCATTTTCAAGAAAGGACAAGGGCAATCATATTATAACCACCGCTATCGAGCATCACGCGATTATAGAGTCGTGTCGTGAGCTTGAAAAGCAGGGCTTTGAGGTGACCTACCTTGAGCCGAATACGAGCGGTATCGTTACTGCCGATAAGGTTTTGGGCGCAATCAGAGAGGATACAATTCTCGTATCAGTAATGACTGCAAACAGCGAGATAGGCTCTATCCAAGAGATTGCAGAAATTGGCAAGATCTGCAAGGAAAGAAAGATACTTTTCCATACCGACGCCGTACAAGCAGTCGGTAGCGTCAAAGTAGACGTCAAGGAGATGAACGTGGATCTACTTTCAATGTCAGCTCATAAGTTCTACGGACCTAAGGGCGTAGGCGTTTTGTATATCCGTAACGGTGTAAGAATAGGAAGATTTATGTCAGGCGGAGAGCAGGAGCGTAAGATGCGCGCAGGCACGTATAATACCCCGGGTATCGTAGGTTGTGGCGAGGCGATCAAGCTTGCAACCGAGAGAGTAGAAGATTACGCAACAAGGCTTAAAAGTCTTCGTGACCGTCTTGCAAAAAGGATCGTTGAGGAGATACCTTTTTGCTCGATCAACGGTACTATGGAGGACGGAAAAAGACTTCCCGGAAACTTAAACGTAACCTTTGATTATATCGAGGGCGAGTCCATACTTTTGATGCTTGATATCGCAGGAATATGCGCGTCAAGCGGATCAGCGTGCTCGTCTGGATCACTTGAGCCGTCACACGTTTTGCTTGCAATAGGTGTTGCGCCTGAGCGCGCGCACGGATCGATCAGATTTACTCTCGGCATGGAAAATACCGAGGAACAGATAGATTACACCGTAGAAAAATTAAAAGAAACGGTAGAAAAGTTGAGATCAATTTCCCCCCTTTTCAAGCCGGTAGAAGGAGATAAACATAATGTATAATGACAAGGTACTTGAAGCTTTCAAAAATCCTAAAAATGCCGGCGCTATGGAGAACGCTGACGCAGAGGGAACGGTAGGTAACGCTACCTGCGGAGATATAATGAAGATATATCTCAAAATCGAAAACGACGTTATTATCGACGCTAAATTCGAGACGTTCGGTTGCGCTGCGGCTATTGCATCGTCCTCGACTGCTACCCAGATGATAATCGGCAAAACGCTTGACGAGGCTCTCGCTATCAAAAACAGCGACGTTATCGAGGCGCTTGAGGGACTTCCTCCACAAAAAATTCATTGCTCCGTGCTTGCAGAAGAGGCAATAAAAGAAGCAATAGAGAATTACAGATCGAAAAAATAATCACCGTATAAAAAATACCTCCCGTGACAAAATAGAATCGGGAGGTATTATTATGTGTAAGGATATTATTATCGGTATGGCGCTTGGTTTAGCAGTCGGAATGATTCTAAACAACAAAAAGGTCGATACCGAAAACGTAGTAAACAAAGCAAAGGACGTAGTCCGCAAGAAGCTTAACGACATAGCTGAGAAGATTTAAAAAAGAGAGCAAATGCTCTCTTTTTGATTTATTCAACATTTAATTTATTCGACCTCGTCACGCTCTTTTTTAAGAGCTTCGAT
>JAZQYC010000106.1:0-1380 GCA_045633285.1 Clostridia bacterium
TTAAGGTCAAAGAAGAGCTTGCTCCTCCCGTGTATTACGATTTTGGACTCAAAAAAGCAATGATAGCAAGCGAGGACGCGCTTGTTACGAGAATAGTTCTTCTTAGCGGTACGAAATGTGTGGAGATCGGCAGTAGCGTAAAAAAGGGTGACAGCTTGATATTACCCTCGATAGAGGTCGGAGAGCAAAGCGTAGAGGTTAGAGCAATAGGAGAGATATACGGTAAGATATGGAGAGAAAAAACTGTATTTGTTCCTAATAAAAAAATTGTATTCGAGCCTACGGGAAGAGTAGAAAAAGAGACCGTTATCAGAATAGGAAATTTTTCAGGCGTGCGTAAGGGATCAGCCTTTACCGATTATTCAACGGAGATTAAGAGCACTCAGCTCGGAGATCTTTTTCCGATATACGCCGATGAAATAATCTATACCGAGCAAAGGAAAGTAGAGGTTGATTACGCAAATAACGAAATCGAGGAAATTATCACTAAGGCTGAAAAGGAGCTGATACTAGAAAATAGCGAGGATATCCATTATATTCGATCGTGGCGTATAGAGAGGGAAATATCAGGCGGTAGACTTATTAAGGTGATTTCGGAATTTGAAAAACGGATAGATATTTACGCTTAAATCAAGGTTTTTTATATAGACGGTTGCAAATATATAAAAAATAAGCTATAATATATACGTATGGATAAGCCTGTCGTAAAAATTGTTAAAAAGGTCTCGGGTATCAATACCTTGGTTGCGCTCTTTGGAAGCTTTGATGCAAACGTAAAGATGCTTGAAGATGAATTCAAGGTGTCGATCGCAACCAGAGGAAGCGAGCTGACCGTTTCAGGAGAGAGCGCAGAAAGAGTTGAAAGATGCGGTCTAGTGATCGATCTTATGATCAAACTCATCGGTAGCGGAAGCACGCTTGATCTTTCGGGCGTCAGATGCTGTATTGATCTCGTTAACGAGGATAAGGCTGACGAGATCAATGATATTATGAACGTCGTTGCTGTCACCTCAAGAGGCAAGCAGATAAAGTGCAAGACAGCTGGACAAAAAAATTACGTCAAGGCTATTCGAAAAAATAGCGTAGTTATAGGCGTAGGACCTGCAGGTACGGGTAAGACTTATCTTGCCGTAGCTCTTGCCGTTATGGCGTATAAGAATCACGAGGTAGATAGGATCATTCTCACAAGACCCGCTGTTGAGGCAGGAGAAAGACTCGGTTTCCTTCCTGGAGACATGCAGGAAAAGGTGGACCCGTATCTCAGACCTTTATACGATGCACTTTATGATGTGCTCGGAATCGAGGCTGCTGCAAAGCTCAGAGAAAAGGGTGCAATTGAGGTGGTTCCGCTCGCATATATGAGAGGACGCACCCTGGATA
>JAZQYC010000107.1:0-1667 GCA_045633285.1 Clostridia bacterium
CATTGGCGTAAGACAGGTTATTGAGCCAATTCTTCTTATCATAATGTGTTTGCTCTCGATAGCTATGGTTATCATAGTCTTGAAGCAGAGCGGAGATCCGGAAAATTTAGGTGCACTTACGGGAAACAGCGAGTCTTATTACTCTAAGAACAAAGGACAGTCCCGTGACGAGATATACAAGAAGGCTACTATCTGGGTGAGCGTATCACTCGTAGTGCTCTCGATCGTATATTTCATTTTGAAGCTTATCTAAAAGATCAACGGCAACCGCAAGGTTGCCTTTTTTCTTCCGTTTATTAAACGCAAATACTTGTTAAACAAATAGGAATTTGATATAATTATAGAATGAGCAAAATTATAGCAACTAACAAAAAAGCCTTTCACGATTATTTCGTTGAGGAGCGTATAGAGGCAGGTATCGTTCTCGCGGGTAGCGAGGTCAAGTCCATAAGGCTTGGCAGAGTCAATCTCAAGGATAGCTTCGTCTTCATTAAAAAGGGCGAGCCATATCTTTGTAACGCTCACGTATCGCCGTATGAAAAGGGTAGCGTATTTAACCCCGACCCAAGACGAGACCGCAAGCTTCTTCTTCACAAGGAGGAGATACGCAAGCTTAGGGCAAAGGTCGAGCAAAAGGGCTACACCTTAGTACCTATCAGCATATATTTCGAGCAGGCTCTTTGCAAGGTCGAGGTGGGCTTATGTCGAGGCAAACAGCTTCACGACAAGAGAGCAAGCATTGCAGAGCGAGACAGCAAGAGAGAATTAGACAGAGTTATCAAGGAAAAAAATTATAATTACAGGGAGAACTAAAATGAACAAACGCATCGAAACTATTTGTATTCAGGGCGGATACGAGCCTAAAAACGGCGAGCCCAGACAGATACCCATTTATCAGAGCACGACCTTTAAGTACGATACGAGCGAGGATATGGGTAAGCTTTTCGATCTTGAGGCAGAGGGATATTTTTACACGAGACTGCAAAACCCCACCAACGACATGGTTGCAAAAAAGCTTGCTATGCTTGAGGGTGGTACGGCAGGAATGCTCACCTCGAGCGGACAGGCAGCGAATTTCTTTGCCGTATTCAACGTAGCAACGGCAGGCGATCACGTGGTCGCAAGCTCCTCGATCTACGGCGGAACGTTTAACCTTTTCAACGTAACTATGAGAAAAATGGGCATCGAATTTACCTTTATTTCTCCCGAGGCAACCGAGGAAGAGTTAGAGAAGGCGTTCAAGCCCAATACAAAGGCGCTCTTTGGAGAGACTATCGCAAACCCTGCTCTTTCCGTTCTCGATATCGAGATGTACGCAAGAGTAGCGCACAAAATGGGTGTACCCCTTATCGTAGACAACACCTTCGCTACTCCCATTAACTGCCGTCCTATAGAATGGGGCGCAGATATCGTTACTCATTCAACGACCAAGTATATAGACGGTCACGGAGTATCGGTCGGTGGAGCTATCATTGACGCAGGCAAATTCGATTGGATGGCGCATAAGGACAAATTCCCCGGACTTTGCACTCCCGACGACAGCTATCACGGAATAGTTTACGCAGAGAAATTTGGAAAAGAGGGAGCTTTCATCACAAAAGCAACCGCACAGCTCATGAGAGACTTTGGATCTATTCAGTCGCCTCAGCACGCTTTTTATATCAATA
>JAZQYC010000108.1:0-3309 GCA_045633285.1 Clostridia bacterium
ACTTTCGTATCCGAATAACGGGTATCATTACCAGGCGCAACCCCCGTCATCAAGGAAAGACGAAGAGAGTCCGAACCGTATTTTTCAATAACTTCCAAAGGATCGATACCGTTGCCAAGAGATTTACTCATCTTTCTGCCCTGACTGTCACGGAGTATACCGTGGATAAGTACCTCTTTGAAGGGTACTTCGCCTACGTGCTCTATACCCGAGAATATCATTCTAGCTACCCAGAAGAATATAATATCGTATCCCGTTACGAGAACGTTGGTGGGATAGAAATATTTAAGATCCTCGGTCATCTCAGGGAAGCCAAGTGTCGAGAAAGGCCAAAGTGCAGACGAGAACCAAGTATCGAGAACGTCCTCGTCCTGACGGAGATGTACCTCTCCACACTTAGGACATTTGGTCGGAGCGTCTACAGACACTATAACCTCTCCGCAGGTATCACAGTAATAAACGGGTATTCTGTGTCCCCACCAGAGCTGACGGGAAATACACCAATCACGGATATTCTCCATCCAATTGAAATATATCTTCTCAAAACGCTTAGGAATGAATTTGATCTTTTTGGTCTTGACTGCCTCGATAGCAGGCTCTGCAAGAGGCTTCATTCTGACGAACCATTGCTTGCTGACGATAGGCTCAACTAAATCGTTACATCTATAGCAATGACCTGCATTCAGAGGGTGAGGCTCTATTTTTACAAGATATCCGCCCTTTTCAAGGTCTGCTACTATACGCTTGCGAGCTTCCTTTCTATCTAAGCCGTTGTACTCGCCTGCAAGCTCGTTCATAGTACCGTCGTCATTCATAACTCTGATAACCTCTAAGCTATGACGGAGTCCTACCTCAAAGTCGTTGGGATCGTGAGCAGGAGTGATCTTAACTGCGCCCGAGCCGAAATCCTTTTCGACGTATTCGTCTGCTATGACGGGTATCGTTCTTCCCGTAAGAGGAAGAATGAACTGTTTACCAACGAGATCTGCGTATCTCTCGTCCGTGGGGTGTACTGCAACAGCGGTATCACCGAGCATGGTCTCGGGACGGGTCGTTGCAACGACTATCTCTCCCTTTCCGTCTACTGCGGGATATCTGATGTGCCAGAGATTGGAATTCATCTCCTCGTATTCTACCTCTGCGTCCGAAAGAGCGGTCTTGCAGGTAGGACACCAGTTGATTATTCTGTCTCCCTGATAAATAAGTCCTTTGTTGTAAAGGTTGACGAAAACCTCTTTGACTGCTCTTGAGCATCTCTCGTCCATGGTAAACGCCGTACGACCCCAATCGCAAGACGAGCCAAGGCTCTTGAGCTGTTCGATTATTCTACCGCCGTACTTTTCTTTCCAAGCCCAAGCGCGCTCCAAAAATCCGTCACGACCGATATCAGCCTTGCTTATGCCCTCAGCTTTCATCTGCTCGACGATCTTGACCTCGGTAGCGATAGAAGCGTGGTCCGTGCCGGGAAGCCAAAGAGTGGAATATCCCTGCATTCTCTTGAATCTGATAATAGAGTCCTGTATGGTATCGTCAAGAGCGTGACCCATGTGTAGCTGACCCGTTATATTTGGAGGAGGCATCACGATAGTAAAGGGCTCTTTGTTTTTGTCTACCTTTGCGGTGAAATAACCCTTTTCCTGCCACTCGTTGTAAAGCTTGGTCTCAAAGCTTTTTGGTTCGTAAGTTTTTGCCATATCCATAATCGATTTCCTCTCAATTAGTACTTAATATTGACTTCCTCGTCTCCCGAGGGTAATTTGCCCTTTAACTGCTTAGCAGTCATAACAGTATATATAACGCAAGCTACGATAGATAAAACGAGCGCTAAGCCAAGCATTATTCCGCCTATCAGCATCACGACGTCACTTGCGCCCGAGCCTGACGTGCTACTCATTCCAATCCCCGTAAATAGCGTAATGAATCCAAACGCCATAAACACCGTTGCGAGCTTGCCGTATATATTTGAATACACTACCACCTTGTGCTTATAAAGCACCGCCGCGCACACTATCATATACAGCTCCTTGACCGTAATTATAATAGCGAACGAGACGTGAAGCTTACCGTCTATTACGACCGAAATCATAGCAGACATCTGCATTATCTTGTCGGCAAAGGGATCAAGAACCTTGCCAAGTCTCGTCACGAGATCGAATTTGCGAGCGATGATCCCGTCAAGAACGTCAGTCAGCGAGGCAAACACGAATATCCCGAACGCCCACCATACCGACCAGCTGAAATAAGCTACCCAATACAGCGGAACGAGAGCAAGACGAAGATACGTAAGTATATTCGGTACGTTAAAAAATTCCCGTTTCATAACGGCTATTATAACATAATATAAAACTTATGTAAAGTTTTTTGGCTATAACTTGACCCGTTTTTAATAAAAACGCTCTGCACCAAAGCTCCTTTTGAAGGAATATTATGTAGTAAATTCATTTTGGAGGAATTATGAAAAAAATAATTTGTTTTATCTTACTTATTTGCCTCTTTTTGCCATGCTTTACGGCGTGCGCTCCCGAGGCTGATAACGTCATAAAGCTCAACGAGGTCACACACTCGGTATTCTACGCTCCCCTCTACGTTGCAATCAACGAGGGCTACTTCGAGCAAGAGGGTCTTGAGATCGATCTGACTAACGGCGGTGGAGCTGATAAATCTATGACTGCCGTAATATCCGGTCAGGCGGATATCGGACTGATGGGACCTGAGGCGGCTATATACATCTATAACGAGGGCAGATCTGATTATCCCGTGATATTCGGTCAGCTCACCAGAAAGGACGGCTCGTTTATCGTAGCAAGAGAAGGCTCTGACGACTTTAAATGGACTGATATGACGGGCAAGGAAATTCTCGGTGGAAGACGTGGCGGAGCTCCTGCTATGGCGCTTGAATACGCTCTCAAAAAAAACGGGCTCGTAGACAAGACCAATATCACGATCAACTACGACGTACAGTACGATCTGATGACGAGCGCGTTTGATTCGGGCGTTGGAGACTATTGCACGATGTTCGAGCCGGCTGCAAGCAATTTCTGCTCGGCAGGCAAGGGCAAGATCGTAGCCTCGGTCGGCGATATGGCTGGAGATATGCCCTTCACCGCTTTTATGGCTACCAAGAGCTATATAGAGAAAAACTCACAAAAGGTGGAAAAATTCATGAAAGCCGTCAAAAAGGGTATGGATTACGTTTCTACTCACTCCCCTGAGGAGATCGCAGAGAGCTTAAAGGCTTCCTTTGACGGCACGAGCGTAGAGGTGCTTGCAAGCGCTATTAAGAGCTACAAGGATATAAACGCATACATG
>JAZQYC010000109.1:0-1626 GCA_045633285.1 Clostridia bacterium
CATTGTTGCATGCGAGGGATAGGAGAGCGTCGTAGGCTTCTCCGGAATATACGCTATATACGACGTGCTCAGCCATTTTTCCGCCCGTAATCTCAAAAACCTTGTCGATAACGTCCGTCTTTTTTGCATTTATTACGTAATCGATACCGTTTTTGTTAGCTTGACGAAGAGAGTTGTCTGATTTTGAAATAACGATAGGAATAGCTTGATAATAATTGACGATCTCGGCAAAAACGAGTGATTGAATATCTCCACCGAGAATAACTACGTATTCACCCTTTTCGATATGCATTTTTTGCATGGCAGACAGGCTTACTGCAATATAATCGTAGTACAGACATTCAACGTCCGTGATAGTTTCGGGGATAGGGTATACCGATTCCTTATCGACGTATGCAAAGTCTGATAAAAAACCGTCCTCGTCTACGCCACGTATCTTGGGATTTTTACAATAAGGTGAGGTAGAATCGTTCTCTTCCTTGCATTCACCGCAGGGAGAATAAGCAGAAAGAAGGACTCTTTCGCCAACCTTAAGTCCAAGAGGGTTGTCAGAATCGCTTATTAAGCCTATAGCTGACTTTGACGGAATCAGGGGATACTTGACGTCAGAAATACCAGCATGCGCAAAAAAATCCGTTTCGGTCAGCGCAGCACGAGCGACTCTTACCTTGATAAGAGTTGGATCTTCGTCAATTCTTCTTTCAGATCTGACGATTTTATTCTTTTCGGTAATCTTCCAAGCGTTCATATATACCTCGTGGTCATTATAACATACAATATGAAAGTTGTAAAACATTTTGCGATCATTACCCGCATAATTTGTTTGACATACGATTACATTGGAGTTATAATATCAAAAAAAATTTTTATATAGAGGTGGCTTTAATGGAAAAGGAGATTGTCATTCAAGTTGCTAACGATCCTAATAATAGCGACAAAAAATGCTTTGGCAAAGTCGTCAAAAGCTTGTCAAAAAGATGGTTTATCGACGCCTTTTCAGGTATGGCTCAGGGTCTTTTCGTTACCCTTATTGCCGGCACGATACTTGCAATGATTGCAGGGTGGATCGGATCTGATAACGCCGTTGGAAAGATGATGATGACCGTCGCAAACGTTGCAAAATCCATGATGGGCGTTGGTATCGGCGTAGGTATCGCTAACTCGCTCAAGGCAAACAAGCTCGTTATATTCTCAGCAGGAGTTATGGGCTTTTTGGGAGCTTTTTCCTCTCAAGTAATTGCAGGTACTCTCGTTAGTCTGACTCTTGGTGCGCCTGGTAATCCTATCGGAGCGTACGTGGTCACGATTTTCACCGTTGAGATTGCATCTTTGTATGCAGGAAAGACCAAGCTTGATATTATTCTTATACCACTTGGAATGCTAATTCTTTCTATGCTTGGTGTTTACCTTGCTTGGCCTTTTGTGAAGCTTATCGACCTTTTTGCCGAGCTTCTTGTAATCACGATCAACGCAGGCTCAGCAGTTAAAATTATCGTCGGAATATTGATTGCAGTTATAATGGGTATTCTTCTTACGATGCCTACCTCGTCTGCTGCTATTTGGATAGCAATTGCAACGTCAAATACAGCTAATGCAAACCCCGAGGTGTTTGCAATAGCAGGTGGT
>JAZQYC010000110.1:0-1781 GCA_045633285.1 Clostridia bacterium
GAATATATGTCTGTGGCTCTCGGAATAAAAATCGTTCTCTCTTAAGCTCGTAAGCACGACACCCGCCGCCTCACTATCAAGTAAAGCGCACGCCAAGGCGCATTGCTCTGCCTCAAGGTTGTAGGGAAGCTTTCTTCCCTCTACTGCGACCTTCTCGGTTTTTCTTTCATTTACCGCTTCAGCCATTCTCGTCTTCTCCTTTTCCTTTTCTATAACCTATAATAATAAATCCAACTGCTACTATAACGCCTGCTACGGCGATCGCAACGACGTACCAGCCCGTGCTATCGGGTATCGTCTGCGTAACTACGATGCTTGCGTCCTCTATCTCGTCCTCGCTCCAGCTCCAAGTATGCGTATATATTCCGTTCATCTCGCTAACCTCGCCGTTTGAGGTAATGCTCTCATACGGAGTGGAATATTTGTATACGTAGCTAACGTTTGCAAGCTCAGAGATCGGAACGTTTGCAAAATTACTCTCCAATATCTTCTTGTTAAGCTCTTTCATTATGACTGAATAATACGGTGAGGCAGATTCCGTTACGTAAACGTCCACAAAAAATCCGTCTTCCGTGGGCTCAGTCTCCTCTCCCTTTGGAATGCTCTCTTGAAATTCGGCGTGAGTTGCGTAATAAATACGTCCTACTATCTTTCCGCTCTCGCTCGAATATATCTCGTAACCGTTCAAGGTCATATATTCCTCAACGACCTTGCTTATTTCCTCAAAGCTATATCCATATTGGCTAGCAATAGTCTCGTCGTACTCAACGGTAACGATATCTTCAATAGAAGAATCCTTATTCATTCTTCTTTCGATACTGACCGTAGTACAACCGACTGCGCTAAGCGATAAGAGCACCAAGATGATCAGAGCGCAGAGTCTTTTCATTCCATTTCCTTTTTGAGCATATCGAGAGCCCATCTAAACTCTTTCATAGCAAAATCGAAGCTTGATTTACTCTTTAAGTCTACCCCTGCTAAGCTCAATATGTCAAGCGGTGAAGATGAGCCTCCTGCCGACAAGAATCTTTTGTAACCGTCAAGAGCAGAGCTGTCCTTAAGTATTCTGCTTGCGATAGATACCGCGCTTATCATACCCGTTGCGTATTTGTATACGTAGAACGCCCTATAAAAATGTGGTATTCTCGCCCACTCGTAGGATATGAGCTTATCGTGACGAACTGCGCTACCGTAATACTTTTTGTTAAGCTTCAAATAGTACTTTGAAAGATTCTGCGGAGTAATAGCGTCGCCCTTTTCCACGAGACCGTGAGCGTATCTCTCAAACTCTGAAAACATAGTCTGACGGAACACCGTAGTTCTAAACATATCAAGGTAATACGAGAGAAGATATTTTCTGAGCTTTTTATCCTCCGTGGTCTTCAAAAGATGCTTGATAAGCAATACCTCGTTGACCGTGCTTGCTATCTCTGCTACGAATATTGCGTAGTCTGCTGAAGCGTGAGGATTATTCTTATTGGAGTAATACGAATGCATTGCGTGACCAAGCTCGTGCGCTATGGTAAATACGTCGTGCGTGGTCTTGTTGTAATTAAGCAAAACGTATGGGTGCGTGCCGTATGTTCCCCACGAATATGCTCCGCTTCTCTTGCCTTTATTCTCGTAAACGTCTATCCAACCGTTTGAAAACGCCTCGTCAAGAAGACCTGCGTATTCCTCTCCAAGAGGAGCAAGCGCTTCCTTTACGATCCTGCACGCATCAACGTATTCTACAGAAAGCTCTGCACCCTCAACAATCGGAACGTACATATCGTACATAG
>JAZQYC010000111.1:0-3447 GCA_045633285.1 Clostridia bacterium
TTTTTGTTCAGCATTCGATATAAGTCACTCTGGAGGGCACGTAGTGACCGATAGAGTCTTTTTAGATTCTATCGTTCGCTTGCGAACGACAAGGTTCTGCGGGGCAGGTTCTTATCATTTCATAAACGACAAGGTTCTGCGGAGCAGGTTCTTATGGTTTACTCACAAGGTTCTGCGGAGCAGGTTCTTATCATTCGCTTTGCTCACTCCAGAATGACAAAATGGTGAACAAATCATAATAGCTACCCACAACAGTCACTCTGGAGCGGAATGAAATGGAGCGATAGAGTCTGTGAGCCTTTTGCATCAATGCTCTTTCTGTTTCATGCAAAAAACGCTCCAGAGTAGCACGGCTAAAAGTGTAGACAGCGTACTTATAATAATAGTGGGGAGTATTATGGAGTATGGAGCTGACGCTCCTGCTTCCGTCAGAAGAGATATCACGGTGGAGGGAATTAGCTGAATTGAGGTCGTGTTGATCACGGTAAATAGCACGGCAGACGGGACTATATTCCTATTACCCTCTTGCATAGAGTGGATAGCACGTATACCAAGAGGGGTCGCTGCTCCGCCTGCGCCGAGAAGATTACAGGATAGATTCATAGATATCAGCTTATGAGTCTGATTGCTCTCTTTTGGGAATAATTTTTTTATAAGAGGGGAAATAAGTGCGGATATCTTGTCGGATAATTCGCATGCGTCCATAACGCCCACTATCCCTGACCACACCACGTACACAGGAAGCAGGGTAAGGGCAAGATCTACGCCGTTTTTTGCTCCGCTAAGAAAGGCTGAAAGAATACTCTCAGGCGCGCTAAAAAGTAAAGTAATAGAGCATACTATGACCGTAGTTAACCAAATAGCGTTCATATCAAGAGTATATTACAGAAAACTCTCGTATATGAGTGTGAATTTATAGTAAAAACCAATTATTTTTTTAAAAAAATAATAAAAAACGAAAAAACCTTTGCCAAAAATACGACAAAAGTGATACAATAGATGTATGATCAAAGCATACTTCATGGAAGCAGGCGAAAAGGCCGTCATAGAAGTGGCAGACAAGGACTTTGCGTCCGATTCTTTTTCAGTCAAAGATAAGTGGATACATCTTCTCGACCCTACGGATAGAGAGATCGAGACCGTTATTCGCAAGACTGGCGCGCCGGAGGAGTTTTTGAAGGCTGCGCTCGACGAAGAGGAAAGAGCCCGTATTACGTCGGACGACGGTTTTACCATCGTCCTCGTTGACATACCCGTTACTCAGGAAGAAGACGGGTATTATACCTATTCAACTATTCCTTTTGCCGTGATTACGGGTGGAGATACGATCATTACGGTTTGCTTAAAGGAGACCACGGTCGTCAGCGACTTTACCTCGGGCAGAGTCAAGGGACTTTCTCTTGTGAAGCGTAGCTGGTTTACGCTCAAGGTGCTTTACACCGTCGCTACCAAGTTCTTGCAGAATCTTCGTCAGATAGACAAGGCGAGCCAAAGATTGCAGAACGAATTGCACCGCTCGATGAAGAATCAGGAGCTTACGAGGTTACTTGAGCTTGAGAATTCTCTCGTTTATTTTTCGACCTCTCTTCAGGCAAACGAGGCTGTCATCAATAAGATCATAAGAACTGATATTATCAAAAAGTATGAGGAGGATAGCGAGCTACTCGAGGACGTTCAGATCGAGAATCAGCAGGCTATCGAGATGTGTAGTATATACAGAAGCATTCTGAGCGGTACGATGGACGCATTTTCGTCTATCATATCGAACAATCTGAATATAGCTATGCGTATACTTACCGCAATTACGTTCATACTTTCAATACCTACCCTTATTGCAAGCTTGTTTGGAATGAACGTTGGCGTACCCTTTGAGGGAGACATCAACGGATTTTGGATAGTGCTTGGAATATGCGCGGTATGTAGCGCGGTAGCAGGATTTTTCATATTCAAAAAACCTAAGATCAGAAAAAAAGACAAAAAGAACAAGCTTTAAGGAGACGAAATGAGCGACTGTAATCACGATTGTGCTAACTGTAAATCAAAGTGCGAGACCCCTGATAGCCTTATCGAGAAGACTCACGAGGGCTCAAACGTCAAAAATGTAATCGCCGTAGTCAGCGGTAAGGGCGGAGTAGGTAAATCTCTCGTTACCGGACTTTTGGCGTCACGTATGGCTCTCAAGGGCAAGAAATGCGCCGTGCTTGATGCGGACGTTACCGGTCCTTCCGTTCCGAGAATGTTCGGAGTAAGAGGAATGCTCGAGGGCGATGAGAAGGGTATTTTCCCAAAAGAGAGCGCTAAGGGCGTTAAGATCGTATCGAGCAACCTTATGCTTGAGGACGAGACCGATCCTATTATATGGCGCGGACCTATGATAGCAGGCATGGTCAAGCAGTTCTGGACGGACGTTATCTGGGGAGATGTGGACTATATGTTCGTGGACTGTCCTCCGGGAACGGGTGACGTACCTCTTACGGTATTTCAGTCTATCAAGGTAGACGGTATCGTTATCGTTACCTCACCGCAGGAGCTCGTATCAATGATCGTAGCAAAAGCGGTCAAAATGGCAGGACTTATGAACGTACCCGTTCTTGGCGTGGTTGAGAATATGAGCTACGTTAAGTGTCCCGATTGCAACAAGGAAATAGATATTTTTGGGTCAGGCAAGGTGAACGAGGTAGCAAGCTCGTACGGACTTAAGGTGCTTGCGCGTATTCCTATCGATCCCACCGTTGCAAAAGCCGTTGACAAGGGACTTATAGAGGATATTGAGGTGAACTACCTCGACGAGGCTATAGAGTATATCGAAAAGATGTAATAAGTAAAAAAGAGAGTACGAATCGATCTTTGATTCGTACTCTTTTTTATATCTTAGTATTAACTTGAGCTTAAAACGTTACGTTATGAAATATTCAAAAGCGCATTGAGATAATTTTTCGCGTCTTCCTTGGTGATATCAGAGCTTTCAAAGAGCTTACCGAAGATAAGGAGCAGGGTGTTTGCTATATGCTCTGCAACGATATCGGCAGGAATGGGATCAGCTTTATGTGAAATGAGCTTGGAGAGCATTACCTTGATGCTGGAGATAAGGTAGCTCTTACAGCTTGCAACGAAATATCCGTCACGCTTATTGTAAACGAAGAGCTTCTTGATAACTCTCTTGTTTTCGATAAGCATCTCGTAGAGCCTTTCAAAATAGGTATCAATGGTCTCGGGAACGGTGTCCTCGATACATTCTTCTAGCTTGACCTGACGAAATACCATATACCAATAAAAATTCAGCAGATCGTACTTATCGTCGAAATAATTATAGAAGGTAGCTCTCGGGTAACCGCTTTCGTCGCAAAGCTCACCAACGGTGATCTCTTCAAAGGGCTTTTGCAAAAGCATAGAAAACAGGGATTCGGACAATGCTCCGAGAACACGCTTTGCGCTTCTTGTGTGAGT
>JAZQYC010000112.1:0-2716 GCA_045633285.1 Clostridia bacterium
GTTTTTGCATTCATCACAATACACGATGCACTCTGAGCCTTATGTGTATCCAAAGCGTCGTACACGACCTGCTCTGCGTACTGCTGAACGTACCTATCCACGGTAAGAGTAACGTCAAAGCCAGAAATTGCAGGCAGATAGCTCACGCTACCCCCATCAAGCTCTAAGCCTGTAAGATCTGATTCGGTAAGAAGCATACCGTCAGTACCTTTTAAATATTTGTTAAGATAGGACTCAAGTCCTTCTTGTCCGTCTCCGTCAACGTTAGTGTATCCAAGAAGCTGAGTCATAAAGTTCCCGTACGGATAATATCTCTTCGTATCCTCTGAAAAATAAACGCCCGATACGTTCATATCCGAAATTGATAACATCTGCTCCTTAGTCAGCTTTTTTGCAACGGTTATCTCGGATACCCTCTTGCCGTTGATCTTGTTGAATAACGCTTGATAATCAGCGCCGATAACGGGAGCTATCGCCTTACATAGAGCCTCGGTGTCGTTTACCGCTCTCGGTCTGACGTATAAGGTATAAAGAGTGCTCGTTCCAGCAAGTAGCTCACCGTTGACGTCGAGAATTTTGCCACGCTCTGCTTTAAGAGGCAGATCTCTCGTCCATTGAGACAGAGCCTTTTGCTGAAGATCACTGCCTTGAATAAGCTGAAGATACCCTATTCTTCCAATTACGGCGCAAAAGAAAAAAGTTATTGAAATCAAAATTATCAATAACTTTCTTCGAATGGGATATAGAGATTGTTCCTTTTTATACAATGGATAAGCCTCCCGGCTCAGTCTCCTACTACGCTACTGAGCCAATCGCAGACGTTGTCAAACCAATTGGACTCAACCTCGTACGATACGGGAGCGCTAACGCTCATAAGGCTGTACGCACCTGCGCTTTCAGCTCCAACGAGTGTTGCCTCGTTGCCCGTGCCGAACACTAAGGTATCGTCTGCGCTATCCGTAACGGTTTGATCTGCCTCGACCTGAACCTGAGCAGCTTCAAGCTCTGCGATCTTTCCTCTCATTACGTTGAGGCTGTTTGCGTTGATTGCAATCAAAGCCAGGAAAAAGACCACTACTATTGCGTATACGACGCAAATTGCTTTTGCCATAAAGGTTAGTCCCTGAGCTTTTTGCTCGTCGCGATTTATTGATTTCGCTATGGGCTTTGCTACGGTCGTGGCTGTCGCAGACGGAGTATAGGTAGGCTGTGCAACGTAATCTATTGCTTCCTCCTTAACTACTCCCGACTTGACCTCCTCAGGACTGAGTATACGACGGGGCGAAGTACGCTGAAGCTCGTTCCAAAGATAATTTTTGTACTCTTCGGAATTGTCGTAGTACTTTGAATCATACTCAACCGCTTCAACCTGATCCTCTCCAGACAAGCGATAACGGTCGTAATTCGTCATGGTAGCAGAAAAACCGGTGTTGTATCCGCCGTATCTTTCTGATTCGGTTTTGACATCACGTCTTAACGTTACCATTATATTGCCTCCTGTTCGTTTTATACTTAAATTCTTTCAAATATTCTGAGTTTAGCGCTCTGTGAGCGTCTATTCTCATTAAGCTCCTCTTCCGAAGCCTCTATAGGCTTTTTGGTGATCACTACACCCTCTTTTATCTTGTTGCAAGTGCATATCGGAGAAACCGATTTATCACACACACAGTCAAGCTCCATTTCACGAAACGCGTTCTTGACTATCCTGTCCTCTAAGGAGTGGAAAGTAATTACACACATTCTACCGCCCTTTTTAAGTCTGCGAGCGATCTCGCTCACCGCCTTATCAAGCTCTTCAAGCTCACCATTTACCTCTATCCTTATCGCCTGAAAGGTCTTTTTACAAGGATTTCCACCCTTTCTGCGAGCAGGCATCGGAATACTGTCTGCTACGATCTGTGCAAGCTGAGTTGTCGTTCTTATACTCTGAAGCTTACGTGCCTTTACGATATTAGCTGCAATTTTTCTTGCAAACTTTTCTTCCCCGTAGTTAAATAAAAGTCTCGCAAGCTCGTATTCGGTATATTCGTTTACTACGTTGAAAGCGGTCAAAAATTGAGTCTGATTCATTCTCATATCGAGAAGACCGTCCGACATATAGCTGAATCCACGTTCCGGTGTATCAAGCTGATATGAACTGACTCCAAGGTCAAGTAACGCTCCGTCTAGTCCGTTTGGCGCAAACTTGTCTATATGCTTCGGCGCATTCTTGAAATCATCGTGTATATAGCTGACTCTACTGCTGTACTCCGACAATCTTTCTGCTGCAGCCATCAAGGCGTCGCTATCTTTATCAATTGCAAGCAATTTGCCTGATGGAGCAGTTCTCTTAAGAATTTCCAAGCTGTGTCCACCGCCACCAAGCGTACCGTCGAACCAATATCCGTCACTTTTAAGATTAAGTCCCTGCATGCATTCCTCGAGCATGACGGGCTTATGTTTGAAAATCATTTATTTTAGAACCCCAACTCTGCAAGTACAGCCATCGAATCGGAATATTCCTCGTCGGACATATTGTTGTATTCATCCCAAGCTTCCTGACTCCAGAGCTCTACACGCTTACCGACACCAACGAAAACGATATCCTTCTCTAGTCCGGCAAAACTTCTGAGATACTGGGGAAGAAGGAATCTGCCCTGATTATCCTCCTCGATTACGACACCCGAAGTAAGCAGTTGTCTAACAGCTCTCTGCTTACGCTCGTCGAAAACGGAAA
>JAZQYC010000113.1:0-7081 GCA_045633285.1 Clostridia bacterium
GGCTGATATCTATGATATTAACCCCGTGCTCGGACAAAAAAGTGCTGACTGTTGCAATAATACCCGTTTTGTCTTTTCCTATTACGGAAACAACTGCTTTCATCGTTAATCTCCTTATTATTTATTACCACCACTCGTAGATGCTACGAGCGCGATTTCGTCTAATCTTTCCTCTCCTATAAGCGAGAGATTCTTTTCGACCCCCTGAACACTTCTTACCACCGCCTGGTTGACGGGAGCAAGTCTGTTAAACCTGTTTGCAAGGTGAACCACGTATCCGTTAAAATAGGATATCTCCGTTTTTGCGCCTTTTTTAAGCGCTTCCAAGGACGCGGACGTTCTCGTACCATACTTTTTCTTAATTATCGGAAAAGCAATCAATCTGTAAATTTTTCCAAAAAGAGAAGAGGACAAAAACAGCTTGTAGTTCAGCTTGCCGTAATTGGGCACTTTGATTCCTGCCGCGCTTGCCATCTCAAGCCCCTCTCTGACGATTTCGGTGAATATGATCTTGCCCCTTTTTCCCTTGAGTATCTCACCAAGAGAAAGTCCCGAAACGATAGCAGTCGAGGTGATACAGGAATTGATAAGCATCTTTGAGTAAAGCGTTCCGATTATATTGTCAGTAACCGAGATAGGCAAAGCCGAACGCATCGTATCGAGCACTCTCAAAAGCTTACTTGGTACGCCCTTTCCGTACATTCCAAACGTCAGTCCGCCTCTTATTTTTATATAATACTGCCCTGGAGCGGAAATGCCTGCTCCATAATTGATCGAGCACCATACGGCGCGTTTTTTGCCAACCGCCTCAATAAGAGGATTGATACAAACGCCGTTGTTCATTGATATAACAAAAGCGTCCTCGCTGAGATTGGGAATGACCGAGGTAACTGCGGATTTTAAGCTATACGCCCTCGTTGCCGCAAAGCAACAGTCAAACCTGTCGCTATCGTCAAGCGCAGTCAGGGCGCGCGGTCTTGCCACGTACTCTCTATCTCCGTCCTTGAGATATACTCCCTTTTCGTTGATAACTCTGCAAAGCTCCTCGCTTTGCTCGAGAATAGTTATATTTAAACCGACCGAGGACAGGTAGCACGCCAAGCTTCCGCCTATAGCTCCTGCTCCGATGATAAGTATCTTCATAAATATCTCCTACGGCAAACAGTAAATATTTTCCCTTATACCGTACATAATAATTTTAACAGTTTTTATGCTATTTTGCAAGGAATTAAGTATAAAAAATCGACTGTTTTGGTGTATTCTATGAAAAATAAGTATTTCATTCTTTTCATCGTAATATTTTGCGCGCTTACTCTTTGGTCAGCCTTAGCTGACTCCGTCTTACCTGTTGCGCGCGGACTGATAAACGGGCTCACTCCGATAGCCTTGGCTTTTTTTATTGCCTACCTTCTCGATCACGTGGTGACCTTTTACGAGAAGCTTTTTGCCTGCACGAGATTGGGTATTAAAATAAGACTTACGCTCTCTATCGTGTGCGGTCTTTTGTCAATAATCGGACTTATCGGGGCTCTTTTTGCCGTAATTTTGCCTGCCGTCGTGGAAAACGGAGCTAAGCTTATAAGCAATCTTCCACAATATGCAGATAAGCTCAACGAGCTGATAACTGAGATCGACAAGACGCTATCTCTTCCCGAGGAATATTCGATCAGTAGCGTCCTGTCCTCGATCGATCAAACGGCAATCGGTGAAGAGCTTTTGAATATGCTTTCATCTGCCGTTAGCCTCCTTTCCACTCTTTCGGTCAGTCTCGTTCTCTCCGTGCTTATTCTGGTGGAAAAAAAGAATATCAAAAAAGCCCTTAATTCGTTGGTTGAAAGGGTGTTTTCTAATCCCTTAAAGATCAAAACATCTTTTTTCTGCATAAAGGTCGTTCTTGACGGATATCTCTACGGAAAGCTCGTGGAGTGTTTGATCACGGGAGTACTTTTCCTCGTGCTGTATATCGTGGTTGGTCTGCCTTACTTTGCGCTCTTTTCTATTCTTATAGCCTTGCTCTACGTCGTGCCGTATATTGGAGGATACGTAGGGCTTATACCTGCCGTTCTTGCAGGGCTGACGGTCAGCCCGACGGTTGCTCTCGTGATATTGATAGCAGGAGTTATAATTCTCAACGTAGTTGGCACTTTTATATCCCCTCTTATATACAAAAACAGCCTGAATATCAGCGCTCTTACCATAATGGCGAGTATAGTAATTGGTGGAAGCTTAGCCGGAATAGTGGGATTTTTATGCGCTCCACCCGTTGCCTCGACGATAAAGTTTCTTCTCACCTCCTTCGTCAGGTCAAAAAATGAGAAAACGGGAAAAACTATTTGACAAAAACTCCTCTATTATGTAATAATATTAAGCAATAATTAGTGGTATTATCATAAGAGGTGAATATGTCTAAGAAATCATTTTTTTACAACACAAAACGAAACCTCATTGAGGAGAACCGATACGAGCATTCTTTGCAGGACGTAGAAACCCCGAATCTTTTCCGTGAGATCTTTGATTACGACCAGATACCTAAGCTCACGTTCAACTTCCGTTCTACTCCTATGAATACTCCCGAAAATCTATGGGTAACGGACACGACCTTCCGCGACGGTCAGCAGTCCACCTCTCCTTTTTCGGTAGAGAATATCGTTGATCTTTACAAGCTTATGCACAAGCTCGGCGGACCTAAGGGTATTATCCGTCAGAGTGAGTTTTTCCTATACACCGAAAAAGACAGACAGGCAGCTCGCAAATGTATGGAGCTTGGATACGATTTCCCTGAGATCACCAGCTGGATCAGAGCTAACGAAAAGGACTTTGCTCTCGTTAAGGAAATGGGAGTTCGTGAAACGGGTATCCTCGTCAGCTGTTCAGACTACCATATTTTCAAGAAAATGAACCTTACCCGTGGTAAGGCTATGGAAAAATACCTTTCCATAATAAAGGCTGCCCTTGATCACGGCATCGTTCCAAGATGTCACTTCGAGGATATCACGAGAGCGGACTTTTACGGCTTCGTAGTCCCCTTTGCTATCGCTATCAAGAAGCTCAGCGACGAGGCAGGTATTCCTATCAAGATCCGCGCGTGCGACACTCTCGGCTACGGCGTATCATTCCCCGGCGCATCTCTTCCAAGATCTGTCCCCGGAATTATTTACGGTCTTAACCACTACGCTGATATTCCGGCAGAGTGGCTTGAGTGGCATGGTCATAACGATTTCTATAAGGTCGTTACCAACGCTACCACGGCTTGGCTCTACGGTTGCTCTGCTATCAACTGCTCACTGCTTGGTATCGGCGAGAGAACGGGTAACTGTCCCCTCGAGGCTATGCTCATAGAATATGCAGGACTCAAGGGTACTCAGGACGGTATGGACTTCACGGTTATCACCGAGATCGCTGAGTATTTCGAGGACAAATTGTCCTACGTTATCCCTCCCCGTACTCCCTTCGTTGGAAGAAGCTTCAACTCCACGAGAGCTGGTATACACGCAGACGGACTTTTAAAGGACGAGGAGATCTACAATATCTTCAACACCGAAAAGATCCTCAACCGCCCCGCAAGAGTAGCAGTAGACAGCCACAGCGGATTAGCAGGAATAGCCTTTTGGATCAATTCGTACTACGAGCTTCCCGAGGCGCACAGAATCTCCAAGCAAGATCCTATCGTTGCAGCTATCAAGGAAAGAGTAGACGCTGAATACGCAGCAGGCAGAAATACCGCTATGGGTGACGACGAGCTTGATCAGATGATCAGAGTTATCGATCCTAAGCTACGCAAACAGCTTCTCATCTTAGCTCAATAATTTTTCAACTTTTTTCAAAAAAGGTATTGAAATTTGGCTCAACTTGTTGTACAATATAATCAGAAAACAATTTAGGAGGTAGTTATGATAAATATCATCTACGGAGCAAAAGGAAGCGGAAAGACCAAGAGAATCATTGATACGGCAAACGAGGACGCATTAGCAACGAAAGGCGACGTCGTTTTCCTTGCTGACACCAACCGCTACATGTACGACCTGAAATACAAGGTTCGTTTCGTAAACGTTAACGAGTACGAAATTCAGACCGAACTTGGACTTCTCGGCTTTATCCGTGGTATGCTTGCAGGCAACACCGACATAGCTACCGTTTATATAGACGGTGCTCACCGCATGGCAAACCGTGACATCGCTGATATGACTTGGTTTTATAACATGCTCGAGGCTCTCTCGGAGAAGAACAACACTCATTTCGTTCTGACTGTTAGCGCAGACGAAAAGGATCTCCCCGACTTTATTAAAAAATACATCTAAGGAGTTAGTTTTATGGACTTTATCAGTACGAGAAACGCTTCTCTCAAGATTAGCGGTTGTACTGCAATAGTTAAAGGAATATCTGATGACGGCGGACTTTTCGTGCCGTCATCTTTTCCGATTATAAGCGAAAAAGAATGGGAAACCTTGCTTGCCTCTGACTATGCAGAGCGCTCTGCTCTCATTATGAGCAAGTATCTTACCGAATTCACTTACGACGAGCTTTTGACTATCACGAGAAGCGCGTATGCTAAATTCAGCGGTGACCCCGCTCCCCTGGTTAAAACCGCAGAGGGAGAATTTATGCTCGAGCTATGGCACGGACCGACGCACGCATTCAAGGATATTGCGCTCACCGTTCTTCCTTACCTTCTCACCTATTCCAAGAAAAAGCTCGGAATAAACGAGAAAACTCTTATTCTCGTTGCAACGAGCGGTGACACGGGAAAGGCTGCGCTTGAAGGCTTTTCGGACGTTCCGGGAACTGAAATAGTAGTTTTTTATCCCGACAAGGGCGTCAGCCGTATGCAGGAAATGCAGATGCGCACCTCAAAGGGCGACAACGTGCACGTTTCGGGACTCGTTGGTAATTTCGACGACGCACAGTCTGCCGTCAAGGAAATATTCACCAACCCCGAGAAAAAGGAAATTCTTAAAAAGCGTGGCTACGATCTTTCCAGTGCAAACTCTATTAACTT
This sequence comes from Clostridia bacterium, assembly GCA_045633285.1. GTDB lineage: Bacteria > Bacillota > Clostridia > Christensenellales > RUG350 > RGIG2224. The sequence continues at coordinate 4,997 of JAZQYC010000113.1, forward strand.
CGGCAGACTCGTTCCTCAGGTTGCTTACTACGTATCGGCGTACTGTGACCTCGTAAACGCTGGCGAAATAAAGTTTGGCGACAAGGTCAACTATTGCGTTCCTTGTGGAAACTTCGGCAATATCCTTGCTTGTAACTACGCAAAAAATATGGGTCTTCCCGTTGGCAAAATGATCTGCGCTTCAAATACCAATAATATCCTTTGTGATTTTATCACGACGGGCGTATACGATATTCGCAGACTTTTCCACAAGACGGTATCCCCTTCTATGGATATACTTATATCTTCAAACCTTGAGAGACTTCTTTTTGAGCTTACGGGTCGAAACGATGCGAGCCTCAGAGAAAAAATGGAGGCTCTTAAATCAAGCGGTATATACGAAATATCAGAAAAAGAGCTTGAGCTTCTCAAAAAGGATTACCTTTGCGCTTGGGCAAGCGAGGAGGAAACGGCGGAATCTATATCCGATTATTTCGATGAATGCGGTTACACGCTCGATCCTCACACGGCTGTTGCCGTCTGCGCTAAGTCTAAGCTTGACGAGGACGCTCCTACCGTTATCGTATCAACGGCAAGTCCTTACAAGTTCCCGGGCGTTGTATACGAAGCCTTGACGGGAAAGAGCATTGAGGACGCGTTCTTGTCAGCTGATAAGCTTGAGGAATACACCGCAGAGCCTGCCCCTGACGGACTCAAAACTCTTAAAACAGCAGAGATCAGACACAACACGGTATGTGAAAAACAAGATATTTTTGATACCGTACTTAAGCTTATAGGCTAACGAAAGCACACTACGCTCCGTGCGTGGTGTGCTTATTTTGAGTATGCAGAGTGAATTCAAAAGAGGTATAAAAAGCGGTCTTCCAATATGTATAGGATATCTTGCGGTATCCTTTTCATTCGGAATTTTTGCAACGATCAATGGACTTACGGTGCTCGAGGCTATACTTATGTCTCTTACTAACCTCACCTCGGCAGGTCAGCTTGCCGCCGTTCCTATCATTGCTTGCGGTGGTACGCTCGTTGAGCTTGCCCTTACTCAGCTTTTTATCAATATGCGCTACGCCTTAATGTCCGTAACGCTCTCACAAAAATTCGACGGAAACGTCAAGATGTACGATAGATTTTTGATATCATTTGCTCATACCGACGAGGTATTCGGAGTTTCAGCCTCTCAAAAGGGCTCAGTTTCACGATCCTTTATGTACGGACTGATCCTCACCCCGATACTCGGTTGGACAGCAGGAACGGCTTTAGGCGCTTTGGCAGGGGATATCCTGCCCACGATAGTTATAACTGCTCTCGGCGTTGCTATTTACGGTATGTTTATAGCAATCGTTATCCCAGCAGTCAAGGAGCACAAGCCCACGGCTTGTTGCGTGCTCGTAGCGGTGGCTTTAAGCGCGCTATTTTATTACGTGCCTCCGCTCAATACCGTTCCAAGCGGATTTACGATCATTATATGCGCGGTAGTAGCATCTCTTCTTTTTGCTATCATCTCCCCTATCAAGGAGGAAAAAGATGGTTAGACCGGAATTTTTTCTCTATCTTATCGTAATGGCAGGAGTTACCTACCTCATAAGAATGATCCCTGCCGTGTTTATCAGAAAGAAGATAACCAATCGCTTCGTGATATCATTTCTGCACTATATGCCCTACGCCGTGCTTGCAGTTATGACCGTTCCTGCAATATTTTACGCGTCAGGCTCAGTTTACTCAGGCATAATAGGCTTTGCCGTTGGAATTATAGTTGCCTATTTTGGCGGAGACCTCATCAAGGTTGCGCTTGCTACCTGCTCGACAACCTTTATAATCGACTTAATAATAACCATTTTATAAAAAGGAGCTAATATGAAACTCACACAAGACGTAATCAACTATCTCAAAAACAGCGAGGAAGAGACTCGTGAATTACTCAAAACCCTATGTCAGATACCTGCTCCCTCCGGAAAAGAGGAAAAGAGAGTAGAATTCGTTAAGAATTGGCTTGAATCGATCGGAGCAAAAGGCGTTTACGTAGACGATGCACTCAACGTTATCTACCCCGTAAACTCTGAGGGTCGTGACGATATTACCGTATTTATG
>JAZQYC010000114.1:0-1490 GCA_045633285.1 Clostridia bacterium
GGGGAGTCATATCTATACAGTAATTGAGTCCCGTTGCGGTATCACAGCCGTGAGAAGCAAAATACGTTGCGTTCGCTACTCTTCTTCCCTCTGCTGCAAGATCGTATCTCTTTCCTCCGCAGATTTGGCTGTCAAATACACTCATAACGCCCATAGCGATATTAGGGTGCTCGCTCGTGTCAAAAACGACCTTTTCCTCGTCTAACACCCAATCAAGATCTCTCCATACGTCACCGCCGTAAAGGGTTTTTGGACGCTTGTTCTTAGGTAGGGCTCTTATAGCCTTGATTACCTTGGTCACAACTCCCATATGGGTATCGTGCTTGTCCGCAAGGTTGTGCGTAAATACGATCTCGGGTGAGGTCTCAAGCAGTATTTTTACGTATTCGTCCACGATCTCGTCACAGCTTGGGTCTTTTATCTGCTTGGAGGTATATCCGAGCTGAAGTTGAGCGGAATATTCTCCAACGAAGGCAGCCTTTTGCTGTTCCTTGATACGGACCTTTTTCATATCCTCGTCCGAAAAATCCTTATAAAGACCGTTACGGGGAGAGCCTGCGCCGTCGGCAGTTACTACGCCCGTGAACCACTTGTCCTCTTTTCCAAAGCATTCGAGCGCGCCTTGCCAAGCCATGAGCTCTATATCGTCTTGATGAGCGGATATTGCAAGGGTGGTGGTACGCCTGAGAGCAACGTCTTCGCTTACTCCGTCAGGTACGAATATTGATGCGTTTTGATTGTTAAGCTTCATATCAAACCTCTTATTTAATTGCAGGCAGGGAAGCTGCTGCAATACTTTGACCAACTCTTCTGTTAGTCTCGTCAGGCATGGAAAGATCCAAATCCTTCATTTCGGGGAATTCCTCTTCAAGAACTCTCTTTGCAGTTTCTATAATAATATCTCCGCCCTTTCCGCTCGTTACTCTGCCAAGCAAGAGAAGATGCTTGATATCGTAAAACTTTGCGTAGAAGGGGAGAGTGTATCCAAGATAGATACCTATATCGGTGTAGACCCTTTTTGCAAGAGAATCGTTTTCTTTCATAAGAGATTGCACGACTTTGAGCTTTTCAGCAGGAGAAAGACCGCTCTCAAACTCGTAGCCAGCCATTTCGGCAAGCTTAATGACGCCGTCTTGAGAAAAATACTTGACTCCACAGCCAATATCTCCGCTCCATTCGTCTATCATAGCGCCCTTATTAAGATCAACGGGCACGAACGCAAGCTCGCTGAGCCAGCCGTTGATACCACCCTTTGAGTTGATATATCCTGCCGCCTCGCTAGTTCCCATTGCAATACCCAGCACGCAGTTATCCTCAAGATCAAGGCTTCCTGCAAGCGCGGTGACGTCACCGTCGTTAGCTACCTCTAAGGGTACGTCTCCGAAGGTCTTAGCTATATCTATATACATATTTTTGACTTTTTTCTCAAAGTCCTCGTCCGAGACCTTAACGAACAATGACGCAATCATTATACGGTTGGCAACGTATAT
>JAZQYC010000115.1:0-7394 GCA_045633285.1 Clostridia bacterium
GTATATTATATAGTGTATAATATATAGAAATACAATTAAATAACGCTCAAAGAGTAAACGAAAATTTTCCATTCGTTTACTCTTTTTTTTATGTACAAAGGTTATAATTTTCAATGTTTTGTCAAGAGCAAAAATACGGATTTTTGAGACAAGAGATTTTTCTTGGACTTAAATGATTATCCAAAATACAAATACAATATTGGTTCTTTTAACGAAATATCATTTAGGGCTTGTTGCCCATAACTATAATCTCCAAGGTTATAAATAGTGCACAATTAAATTTTTTTGAGGACAAAATATAGAAAAAGAAGATCAAAAATTGACAATTTTCAAATTTTATAAAAAACGGTGATTTCCGCAAAAATAGCGAATAGAAAAAAATATCGAAATACAGTATAATTTCAGTATATTGAATAATATGGGGTGGTTTTTTAATTATGAAAAAACTTATGTCATTACTACTTGTTCTTAGCCTGCTCGTAGGCGTATGCTTCGTCTTTGCTGGATGCGACGACGACAGCGAGACCATTGACACTGATAAGACCCAGATCTACGTTGGTGTTTATAACAGCGGTGTAGGCAGAAAATGGATAGACGAGCTCGATAGACTTTACGAGGCTGCTAATCCTGACGTTCAGATCATCGTTGACTATAAGGGTGACGAGCTTGCATCGGGCAAACTTAAGACGAACATGTCTGCTATTCGTCAGGACGTTATTTTCTCGAACTCTCTTATCATGAACGATATCATCGAGAATCCTGAGGTAGGTACTTTGGTTGCAGATATCACCGATATCGTAACTGAGGGCGGAGAGAATTCTATCTACTCAAAGATGTGGGATTCACAGAAGACCTCCATGTTCAACTACGGAACGGTTGAAAGTCCTAAGTTCTATGTGCTTCCTTATTTTTCAAGTCACTATGGAATGGTATACGACAGAGATATGTTCGAGGCGTACGATCTTCTTACTCTCTCCGGATACAAGGGACTCAATCTTGTAGACGACGAGGAGGACGGATACGGTCCTGACGGAGTTAAGGACACCTACGACGACGGACTTCCTGCAACCTGGGAGGATTTCAAGATCCTTCTTGACGTAATGGTTGATAAGGGTATCGTTCCTTTTACCTTTTCTGCAAAGGAGAAGGGATATCAGAACCGTTGGCTTTCCTCTATATGGGCAAGCTACGAGGGCGCAAACGATTACACCCTTTTGACCTCGCTTTCAGGTACGGACAGTGAGTTCGGAGCTATCACGCCCGAGACTGCTTGGAAGCTTTCACAGCAGAAAGGTAAGTACGCTGCTCTTAAGGTTGCTGAATACCTCATTAAGCATAGCACCAATAATAGTGGAAATTCCAAATACATTTCCTCTCTCGTTTTGAAAGGAAGCTCGCACTCTGCGATCAACGCGCAGATCGAGTTTATTAACAGCTATCCCGCGAGCCTTCCCGAGAATGGAGCTCAGATGAAACCCGTTGCATTCCTTTTGGAGGGTGACTGGTGGGAGAACGAGGCAAAGGACTCCGGATCATTCGACGATTGCGTGGAGGAATTCGAGGACGATAAGTGGGGATACGGTGAGAGAAACTTTGCATACTTCCCATTCCCCAAATTCATTGGATCAGAGGCAACTGACGGTATACCCGATCAGACCAACCAGATGACTACGCTCGGTGATAACGTTGGTAACAACTCTGCTGGCGCATTTATCAATAAGTACTCAGACGTACTTGACGAGGCTAAGGCTTTCTTAAAGTTCTGCTACAGCGCTGAGTCTAACGCAGTATTTACTCAGAACACCGGACTTATGAAGCCCTTTGATTATACTATGACGAACGTTCAGCTTGACGCTCTCACTCCCTATCAGCGTTCGCTTTGGGATATGGTACACGACGAGAACTCCAAGATCGACCGTGCATCCGGTAGATCAAGAAGCAAAATCTACTACTACGAGAGCTCGTATATCAAGGACGCGTACAATTTTGCAGCTCGTATTCCGGGCGTAGGTAGTGACGCAGGAGCTAAGCTTGAGCATCCTCTTAACGATTTTATCGTTTACAAGAATGCGCTTATGACGGCTGACAACTATTTTAATAACCTTGTAGCAGGTACTGATCAGGCAGGTACTGACGGTATCAACGCAGATAACTGGAACGCAAAACTTGGAAGCTATTTTAATTAAAAGACTATTTATTCTAGGCTTTTAGGGGGTTAATAGTGAAGACTAACCGAATGAAAAGAATTATATCGATAATGGCTATACTCACGATCTTGGTTGTGAGTATCGCCGTTATTGCAAGCGCGACGGGAGAGATCACGTGGAAGGGTGAGGAGCTTAACGCTGAATATACCTTCTACTCTGAATTCACCGCACCGTCTAAATATTGCTCTGTGAACGGTACTGACTACGTATCGTACGCGACCGTTACCTTCCCCAGCGGAAAGAAGAGTACCTTCAGCAAGGTGCTTCTTGACGAGGTTGGAGAGTATAAGGTAACCTACTTTGCCGATGCTGAAAATACTATCGTTCAGTCCGAGCCGTTTACCTTTAACGTTAAGGCTACTCCCAAGGATATGTGGAATACCAACGTTATGATCGACTCAAAGAACTCTGCTGATGTTGCCGATTTCAACGAAAAGGGCGCAGTTTTGCTTTCTGCTAACGAAAGAGCGGAAGCAAGATACGTCAATCCCGTTTATATCGGCGATAACGGTGCTAACGACGATCTTATGACCTTCGTTGTAGTTCCCACGAACGTCGGACAGCCTGACTTTGAGTCTTTTTACGTAGTCGTAGAGGACTATGAGAATGCTGATAATAGACTCTATATCAGATTCTCGAGAGGTTATTCACAGGCTATGAAAGAGAGATATCAGACTAACGTTACCGTAAGCACGGACGGAAAAACCTTCCTTGGTAAAAATGGTAAGCAGTACGATTACGAGAGAAATAGTGAGGCTGAGTCTTATATACTTTACGGTAGTGGATTTTACGGTGAGACCCAAGAGGGTGATCCCATCGTTCCTATCAAGGTAAATCTTGACGTTCACAGAAAAACGGTGACTGTTACCTCCACCAATTCTTTGACCTTTGATCTTACCGATCCGCATTACGTTGGAGAAGGGAAAGAATGGAAGGGAGTAGATAGTGGCGTTGCCTACGTATACGCAGGATTTATGGAGAGACTTACCTCTGCTTCTGCAAACGCAGCTATATACACCGTAGACGGAGTATCTATGGGCGGAGAGGAGTTTGCCGATTACAAAGCTCCTGCTATCGTCATTGATGCTGACCAGTATGAGGGCGCAATCGTTGCTAAAAAGGGCGTTAAACACACCTTCTTGAAGGCAAATGCTTTTGATATGGTTTTGGGTGAGCTTGAAACCTCTATTGCCGTTTACAAAATCAACGGTGACGTAAAGGAAAGCGTACCTTACTCATACGACGGCTTCGTGCCCTCGGAGAGTGGAGCTTATTACGTTGAATACAGAAGCGAGGAAAACGTTGCTGGAAAAGTCGGTATAAGCGGATATAATCTGACCGTTCTTAACCCCGAGGAAAGCATTATAGATTTTGATTTCGGAGGTATCGTCGATTCGGTAAAAGCAGGAGAGAAGATCGTTATTCCCGAGTATACCGTATCAGGTGGAATCGGTAAAAAGAGCGTAACGTTCTCTGCTAAGGTTGGAGAAAACGTAATAGCCGTCTCTGACGGAGAGATAATTCCCGATTACGTAGGTCAGCTCGTTCTGACTGCTACGTGTAAGGACGTTATCCAGACCGCAACCTTTACTCACAATATAGTAGTTAACGAGAATAGCGAGGTATATTTCGATTTAGGATACGTACCGAATGCGATCATCGTGGGTGACGTTCTTGATCTGACTAACGCTTCCGTTTATAAGTACACCTCAAGCGGAAAGCAGGCTCAGGATATGACCGTGACCTTTGCAGGCTCTGCTGTAACGGACGGAAAGATCGCTCCGACTAGTGCTCAGATAGGCGAAAAACAGCTTGTCGTATCGGCTGGCGGACAGAGCAAGACTTACGATATCGTAGTCAAAGCTCCTGCGTCAGAGAGCGGTATGGTTGCTAATTATTTCTCAACGACCAAGGGTGAGATAGTAGCTCAGAGCACCTACGTTCAGGTTGTATCGAGCGAGGATACGACCATAAGTTTTGATCGCGATATAGACGAGGAGTTCCTCTCCGTTCAGTTCGTAGCATTACCTGACGTAGCTAAATTTACTCATCTTACTGTTAATCTTTACGATACGCTTGATGCAAACAACTACGTAACCTTTGATATATTGAATAGCTCGGACGCTACTCTTGGTGAGTACAGCGAGCTCGTATACGCAGGTGAAACCTATAAGATCTACGGTAACTTCCGTGACCTTTACGGCTCGGTTAAATTCCTCTTAAAGTACGATAGATACTCCAATAGTATTATCGATCATTTGGGCGCAACCGTAGCAACGCTTTCTAAGCGCGCGGACGGCAAGGCGTTTAACGGATTTAGAGGAGACGTCAGATTGACTATCGACGTTTGTGGCGTAAGCGCGGAAACCAAGCTGAATATCTATAAGCTAGGAGATCAGGAGTTCAGAAAGAATACGACTGATTCCAAGTATAACAACGGACCTCAGATTTCTTACGTTGAGTCGTTTGCTCCCGGAATCACCAATACCGAGTATAAGCTTCCCGCATTCAGAACGTATGACGTTTTGAATAGAACGAGCTCTGTTTCGCTTTCGGTTAAAGATCCTGCGAATGCAGAGATTTATACGGCAACCGACGCATCAAAATTCAGATTTACTCCCTCTGTCAGCGGTGTTCACACGATCATATTGACTGCAACCGACGACAAGGGTAACAAAACTGAGGTAAGCACGAAGATAAACGTTTCTCTTGCAGGAGCAATGGATTTTATCGTTGGTGGCGTTAACGTTCCTACGGGCGAGACCGTAGCTCCCGGAATCGTTATCAATAACAAGCCTGCAGAAAAAGCTAAGGTTGGCGAGGCGTTTAATATAGCGAAGATAACTCCATCCGACGACAAGACTGCTTTGTCTGCTCTTAAGATCTACGCGTACGTAGTTACCCCGGACAGCGAGAGAACTCTTCTTATGTGTACTCCCGTAAAATTGTCTGCCGGTGATACCTTAAGCGAGGAGCAAAAGCTTGCTCTTCTTACTGATTCAAGCGCAGATTATATCTCTTACAAGCCTACCAGAACGGGTCAGTATCTTATCTACTACGTAGTAAGAGATGCTGACGGACTTACGACTATTGCTCATTACAACGTGGAGGTAGTAAATAATGGCTAATTATAAGCTCGTTTCAAACGGAAAGACTGATTACGTTATTCTCGTTCCTGAAAAAACTGACGCATTTATCGACTTTGCTGAAAAGACTCTGAGAGATTCTATCGAAAAGAGCACGGGCGTAAGGCTCGAGACCGTCAAGGATGCAAAGGGACGCAAATTCGTCTCTCTTGGAAAAACGGACGCTTTAAAGGCTCTCAACCCCGAGGTTACTTACGGAAAGGACGGGTTCAGAGCTTTGGAGTCAGACGGAAATCTTTATCTCTTTGGTGAGAGCAATTACGGTCCGATCTGGGGCGTTTACTCAGTTTTGGAAAACAAGATCGGATACAGATATTATACTCCCGAGGATATCAAGATCGAGAAAAGAGATGAGATCGATATTACTGGATACGACGTCTCGTATACTCCCACTCTTCCTAACCGTTGTAGTGGCTTCGGACTTGCAAAGTATGACCTAGAGTACGCTACCGGACTTAAGGCTTACGCTTGGTACGGACAGCGCTTGGACGGTAAATATTTCTGGGGAGCGTGGGCTCACAATCACGTACAGGTATTTATCAATCCTAAAAAATATTATAAGGATCACCCCGAGTGGTTCGTTCAGTCAAAGAGATTCTACGAGCCCGATCCTGAGCTTATGAAGCCCAGACACATGCAACTTTGTCTTTCTAATATGGAAATGAGAGACGAGTTCTTCAAAAATCTTATCGAGGCTATCAAGGAAAACGAGCACGCTACGCATTTTCTTCTCGGACACGAGGACAACGAGGAATTTTGTAGATGTCCTAATTGTCAGAAATACATAGACAAGATCGGCGAGAGCGGACTTCATATGCATTTTATAAACGATATGGCAAGAAGGGTAGAGGCTTGGAGACTTGAAAATGCTCCCGAAAGAGAGATTGCAGTCGGTGGCTTTGCATATTCTCTCGAGACCACGTTCAGAGCTCCCGTTAAGGTGGTAGACGGCAAGTACGTTCCCGTTGATCCCTGCGTTGTTGCTGAGCCTAACGTATTTATAATGTTTGCTCCTATCTACGCATTTGATCACGCAAGACCTATTACAGACGAATTGAATAAGCCCTTAGAGATACTCCTCAATCAATGGAGATCTATATGCGATAGGATCACCCTTTGGTTCTATTACGGAAGCTTCCGCAGAAAACACGAGTTCACAGACGGAATATATAGATTCAAAGAGGATATCCGTTATTTCAAGGAAATGGGCTGTGAGTCTTTCTACGTAGAATGCCCGAGCATTGACGGATCAATATCATTCCAAGCAATGACCTTGTGGGTGCTTACTCAGCTTGAGTGGAACAAGGATCTCGATACCGACGAGCTTATTAAGGAATTCTGTGAGAACTATTATAAGGAAGCGTCGCCCTATATTCTAAAATATTTCTACTACCTTATGGATCACGTTGCTAAGGTCAGAAAGAGAACTCTTTATCTGACGGGTAAGAATTTCTATTACGGTACGGGTACGACGGACACTATACCTCAGTTCTTCTGGGATCTCAACACCATTTACGATGCGTCGCTTATGCTTGACGAAGCTGAAAACGCTATCAAGTCTGCTGGATACGATAAGGAAATGGAAGAGAAGCTTCTTTTCAGAATCGAAAAGGAAAGAATGACCCTCATTATGGCTCAGCTTGAATACTTCAATCTGGAGACCAGCAACTACAACGAAAAAAGATCGGTCAACGCTTACCCGAGAGAGAAGATCCACGAGCTTTGCAAGAGATTTGAAAACAATGCAAGGAAGATTGGATACGAGCAGGTAACGGGAGACTATCCCACAATCAAACATGCGATCAGAGTATGGATGGACAGAGCTGATAACGCAGGAAGAGTATGGCAGGATAGAATCGATGCTACTCATCAGAGACTTATTGATTGGGGAAAAGGCAAAAGATAATCTTTTGAGATAACTGATAAGGAAAACATACTTTAAATTCTAGTGAGGAATTATTGGGAATTATGAAAAAAGCATTACTAATAGCTATTTCAATAATACTTTGTTTAAGCTTCGTAGTAGGTTGCGCAGGTTGTT
>JAZQYC010000116.1:0-12311 GCA_045633285.1 Clostridia bacterium
TGGAGTAAAGCTGCAATGTTTACGCCAGAACAAAAAACTAATTATAAATTAGTTGTTGAAGGTGTTTATATTAATTGCAATCATACTGCTTTACACTCATGTTGGTTTTTACAAGATATACTTGATTTTTTTCAAGTTAATAAGGCTGAAGTTGGATTGCTTATACACAGACCGTCAAGCGCGGAGCCAAAGAACGTTAAAGAATATATAGAGAAAAGGTTTAAGAAAAATTTTGCTAACTATATTTGTGTTAACCACAATAAAACGGAAGAGTATGCTCAAAAAACCATTAGTAATATTGAGAAATATCTAAATCCAATGTTAAAAACTGTTTCAAAAAGTTATACGAATTTTTTCCTTTTTGACGATAATGCAACATTGTCTAATTATATTAAGAAGGTTCGAGAAAAAGTTGTTAAGGATGTGCGTTTTGAAGAAAAAGCAAAAAAACTATTAAATAAATACTTAGATTTTTTAATAGAGTTTTATAAAGAGTAATTTTACGAAGGATGTGAATATGAGTAAGATAAAGGGAACTATTGCGAGTTTAGGGGATTTTTTATTTAAAAAAGAAGTTGTTATATCAACAGAATATAATGCTAAAAAATATACGATATTAAAATTTTTAAAGGATAGGATTTTATTCATTCCGAAGTATCAACGTGAAAGAAAGGTTGTTGACCGTAACACGATTCTCAATGGGAGTGAAATTGCAAAAAATGCGTTTTATAATTCCAAATTTATGACCAGTTAATACCCAAAGTGGGGTGACTACAATTGAGATTCTTTTTGAGTCGATTCTCAACGGGAGTGGCGAAATTTTTGGGATTGCATTTTTGCGATTTGGAATTGAAATTGAATTATTTTCATCAGAAAAGTTAGAAAACGATATAAATTTTTCGTAACGATACGAATTTTACGAAACAATTTATTTGATAAAACGAATTTTATGTTCGACTTTTAATATAAAAGATTTAATTTCTAAGTACATTTCAAGCTCCTAAGTGACCGATTTGGGGTCGAGTCTCGATGGGAAGAGTAAAAAAGATTGTCTACATTGGACAATCTTTTTTCATTTTTGTGTATAGGAACTTTGAGACATTCTCTGAATAATTTTCTGTACTTTAGTTAAATATTAAGACTTTTAATTTGTACGTGCGCAATAAGCGAGAGTAAATCTTTCTAGCTTTGCGTTTTTCTTTTAAGGATAGATTAGCTTTGGGTCAAGGTGCGGTACTGGAGTGGGGTGGTATTGTAGTAGCTTTTGAACTGCTTGATAAAATGCGATACCGTTGAAAAACCAAGAAGCTCGGAGATTTCACTTATTGAGGTGTCACTGTATTCAAGATACTGCTTCGCCTTTTCCATTCTCAGATTGTTGCGGTAGGTGCAGGGCGTTATGCCGAATTGCTTCTTGAATATCTGTCTGAAATATGCATCGCTTATGTTACATTCCTTTGCAAGACATGACAGTGAGTCGATTTTTGTATAATTGAGATCAAGATATTCAATACCCTTTTGTATGATAGATACCTTGATTTTTCGGAGAGATTCCGTTGCAAGCGAATGAAGAAACTCAAATATCAGCATCTTTTTCTGTATAATAGTCGCTTTGTTCGACGCTTCGACGAGCTTTATCTTTTCAAACAGAGAATAAACGTTAGAATTGTTTTTGAGCTGAAAAACCTTGATGGTATCGGAAATAACTATTTGCTCGTCTATATCGTCAAAAAGGTGAATGTTGATAAGGTAGGTGCATTTATTTCCCGTGTGGTTATAAAATCTCAAAGTATATTCGCTACCGGTGGGAGTATATACGAGTTCACCGCTTTTTGCGAGAATCTTTTTGCCGTCCTTAGAAACGTATTCGCCGTCAACGCCGTCAAGCAGAAGGAAGGCACACTGTTTTTTAGGACGATTAAAGCACGAAAAAACCCTGTTTACATCCCATGGCTGACGTATATACGCCAAAAAGCTCAAATTATAATCAATTTTGTACAATTTGTTAACTGGTATGACTTTCATAATTTCCACCTTGTTTTCAAGGTAATACATTCGGTTTTATTTGTCAACAGAAAAATATGATTTGTATTAAAAAACGACATTTGTTTATTGATTTATATATTGCAATTGGGGTGAAGTTGTGTGATAATAATGACAGATTAACTGAAAGTGCCGACAAAAAAGGAATGCAAGTGAAATTATACATAACGAAGCGGTACTTAAGTAGGAGAGAATATGGACAAGATAAAGGTAACGGTATGGAATGAATTCTGTCATGAAAAGCTGAGTGAAAGGGTGGCGAAGATTTATCCTGACGGTATTCATGGGGCAATCAAGGAAATGCTCGAAAAAGACGATTCCAAGCGCTTTGAGGTCAAGGTAGCCACACTTGAAATGGATGAGCACGGACTCACTGACGAGGTACTCGAAAACACCGACGTTCTTATCTGGTGGGGACATATGAAGCACGACGCCGTTTCAGACGAGATAGTAGAAAAGGTAGTCAAGAGAATTAACGAGGGCATGGGATTCATACCGCTTCACTCTGCTCATTACTGCAAGGTATTCAAAAAGCTTATGGGAACAAGCTGTAGATCCAAGTGGCGTGAAAATGACGAAAAGGAAATAATCTGGGTAACAAGCCCCACGCACCCCATAGCTGAGGGACTTCCCGAATACATTATTCTTCCCGAAGAAGAAACGTACGGAGAGTGCTTCCAGATACCGACGCCTGACGAGGTAGTATTTACGAGCTGGTTTGCGGGCGGAGAGGTATTCAGGAGCGGATGCTGTTTTACTCGTGGTGTAGGAAAAATATTCTATTTCAGACCGGGACACGAGGAATATCCCACCTATTACAGAGAGGATATAATGCAGGTCATAAAAAACGCAATCGTATGGGCTAAGCCTAGTCTTGGACCGAAGCCCACCCTAGGTCACTATGATCCTATCGTGGAGGTCAAGGATAAATTTGAAGGAATGGACGACAGCTTGAGAAAGCACGAGTATATTAAGTGAGGTAAAAATGGTTAGAATCGGTATTATCGGACTTGGAATAGGCATGTTTCACATTGGCAGGATAAACGAGGCTGAAAACGGAGAGGTGTACGCTATCTGCGACCTCAACAAGGAAAAGCTCAAGACTGTAGGCGATAGGCTTGGTATTCCCGAGGAGCGTCGTTTTACAAACTATTTGGATCTTATAAATTGTGAGGGAGTAGATGCGGTCGAGGTTTGCACACCTAACTATCTTCATGCAAAAATGGCAATAGACGTAATCAAGGCAGGCAAGCCCGTGCAGGTCGAAAAGCCACTTGACGTAAACTTCGACGAAGCTGTAAAGATACGTAATGCTCTTGAAGAGAATTACGTACCCAATATGACTACGCTCAGCTACCGTTACTATTCCTGCGTAAGATATGCAAAGCATCTCCTTGAGCAGAATGCTATAGGAGAAATAGTTTCACTCAAAATCGAGTATTTGAAGGATTCTGCATTCTGGAAGGGCAGACGTTTAGATTGGCGTTTTGAGAAAAAATATGCAGGAGAGGGCGGTGTTACGGCTGACCTTGGCGCACATCTGTTTGATCTATCTGAGTTTCTCGTCGGCAGGATTGACCGCATAATGGCAACAACCAACATAATCGTTAAGAAAAGACAGGTCATTGGAGGCGACGAGTGGGCGGACGTAGAAACGGACGACGTTGCACAGGGACTTTTTAAGCACGTAAACGGTGCAACTGCGCTTTTCAATATTTCACGCTGTGCGCAGGGTCACAGCAACCATATTCTGGTAGATATTTATGGAAAAGACGGTATGATTTCGGCAGACCTCAATGAGCCTGACAAGATCAAACTGTGCATAGGGGAAGAGGCTATTGCGAAAAAGCAAGCAATTGAGGTTGACGTACCCGCTGAGTTTAAGATGTCGCAGGAGGAAGCATTTATCCTTGCCGTTGAGGGTACACCGGACAAATATCATCCCTCGATAGATGACGGGCTGAGATGCCAGCGTATAATAGATTCCATACTTGAATCGAGCAAAAAGAATACTTGGATAAAGGTTTAAAATGGACGAAAAATTAAGAGTTGGTATAATAGGGTGTGGCAGAATATCCGTAATGCATCTCAATGCAGCGAGTAAGCTCAGTCAGAGTGAGCTGGTTGCCTGCTGTGATACAAAAGCAGACAGAGCACAAAAGGCTTGTGAAAAATACGGAGGTAAGTCCTATACCGATTACAAAAAAATGATCAAGGACGAAAATCTTGACGTTGTACATATCTGTCTTCCTCACGATCAGCACGTTGAAGCAAGCATATATGCGCTTGAGCACGGAGTGAACGTGCTTTCGGAAAAGCCTATGAGCATAGATTATGAGAGCGCGGTAAAGAGTGTTGAGGCAGGAAAAAAATCGGGTAAGCTGTACGGAGTGATATTTCAGTGCAGATACAATCCCGCAACCTTTTACATCAAGAAGAAGATCGCAGAGGGCAAGCTTGGTAAGCTGTTGTCCGCTCATTCCCGTCTTACCTGGTCAAGACCTGAGGAGGTATATTACGTCAACAGCGAATGGAAGGGCACGTGGGACAAAGCCGGTGGAGGAGTGCTTATAGATCAGGCTATTCATTCCGTTGATCTTATGAACTGGATCATAGACAGTGAGGTTGATTCGCTCAAATGCACAATGAGCAAAAATGTATGTGAGATTATCGGAGTAGAGGATACCGCAACAGGTGTAATTAACTATAAAAACGGCGTACGTTATGTATTCTATGCTACAAACACTTATATGTTTGACGAGCCCATCAGGCTTGAGCTTCGCTTCGAGAGGGGCAAGATCGAGTTTAACTTCGACGACGTTCTGATAGTCTATCAGGACGGCTCAAAGGAGGAGTTTCACGCAGATTCAAGATATTCCGGAGTGGAGGGTGCGAAAGATTACTGGACTAACGCTCATATAGTTCAAATAGAACAATTTTATAATTCCGTGCTTGGTGATAGCGAGCTTGAAATCACAGCAGAGTCCGTTTTGCCTATACATAAGATGATCTTTGATTTGTATAGATCGGCAAAATCGGGTGTAACCAGAATATAATCAGATAATTATGACTCTTGCGTCAAAGAGTCGTGATTAAGAACGAAAAGAGCATGATAAATTAAAAAGAGAACGCTTCGTATAAACCGATCCGTTCTCTTTTTGCAAAAAGAGTAGTTCTACGTTGTGGGTCTATTTGGAAAGTCTTAGCCTAAATTGTAAGGGCGAGCAGCCAAATGCTGACTTGAATTGCTGTATAAAGTGAGACACCGTTGAGTAGCCGAGGCTCTCAGATATCTCCTGTACCGAAAGATCGCTGTATTTGAGGTGATCTATAGCCTTGTTCAAGCGGAGCTTGTTGCGATATTGACTTGGCGAAAGATCCAATTGTTCCTTGAATATTCTTCTGAAATATTCCACGCTGACGTGGCACTTCTCAGCAAGCAGAGAAATAGACGGGTTTTCAAAATAATGAGAGTTCAGATAGCTTATACCTGGCTCGATGATTGGATTTTGCTTGGTTCTCGATAGCTCGCGTCCGATTGAATTTATGATATCGTAAAGAATAGTCTTGTTTTGAGTGGGGACGGTCGTTACTTTTTTTGATAGATACTTTGCTTTGTTGAATAATTCCTTAACTTCAAACCTTGAATTTAGAGAAAAAACCTCGACGTCGTTTGAGGAGAGCTTGATCTGATTACCGCTTTCATCGTAAACGTGAAAATTTATCTGTAGAGTGGATCGGTTTTCCTTTTCAAAGTTATAAAATTGCACCTTGTATTCGCTTTTGTTCGGAGTATATATCAAATCGCCCGATTTTGCATATATTTTTTTACCATTTTTCATAGTATACGTCGCGTCACAGCCGTTTAGGTAAACGAATAAATCAAATTTTTTTGGATTGTTTATGCAGTTAAAGCTTTGAGTAAAAGACCAAAATTGCTCGTAAAAATTGAAAAAATGTAGATTATAATCAGATTTATATAATTTTTTTATGGAAATTACGTTCATAATCCAACCTCTTTTGCTATATTGTCACATTTGAAGCTGTAAAAGTCAAGCATTTTTCGATAGCTGTTCCGATAATCGATACTTCTGTATGTATACAAGTATTGAAATCATAAGGCGACTATGAGATAATTTTTACGGAGGTGCAAAATGGTGCATTTAGGTATTATTGGTATAGGCGGTATAGCCCAGGGGATTCACATACCGTATATTAAGCAAAGTAAAGGAGTGGAGCTAGTTGCAATTTGTGATATTGACGAGAATAAGCTCGAGAGAATAGGAAAGGCGGAAGGAATAGACGAGAGCCGTAGATTCAGAGATTATTCTGATCTGATAGCTTGTCCTGACGTAGATGCCGTGCTCGTTGCGACGCCACATCATCTGCATAAGGAGATGGCGCTTGCCGTATGTAGAGCAAAAAAGAATCTTTTGCTTGAAAAGCCCGTTGCTATGGATGCTCTGGAGGGAGAAGAGATCGCTAAAGCGGTGAAAGCAAGCGGGATCAAGTGTATGGTCTGCTTAAGTTATCATTATTATTCCTGCTTCAGATACGCTAAAGATTTGCTCTTGAGAGGAGAGATAGGCGAGATTCAGGATATGTACGCTCAGCATTTCAAGGAAAGCGCTCTATGGGAGGGCAGGAGAATGGAATGGCGATTCAAAAAATCTTTATCGGGACACGGAGTATTGATAGATCTCGGGGTGCATCTGCTTGATCTTGCGGAATTTTTGGCAGGCGGAGTTGAAAGCGTTTGCGCTACGACCAAGATAGCTGTCAAGAAAAGGAAAAAGATAGATAGTGAGGAGTATGACGAGGTAGACGTGGACGATTCGTGCAACGCGCTTGCTATACTCAAAAACGGTGCTCACGGAGTATTTTCGGTGTCAAGATGCGCTATAGGAAACGCAAACAAGGTATCTATCGAGCTTTACGGTGAAAAGGGCGTGATGCGGCTTGACTCAACTACGCCCGACGAGATCGTGATCAATACCGATAAGGCAGGCAAAAAAGAGCTGGGAGACAGAAAGATAGTCGTTCCCGAGAGCTTCCATTATAATCAGATGCAGGCGTTCGTTGATCTCGTAGAGGGAAGAGCCGATCAGTTTATTCCAACTATTGAGGACGGCTTGGCTACGCAGAGAGTAATAGATGCTATTGCAATGTCTGCAAAAAGCAGACGATTCGAAAGAGTATAAAGGAGAAGATCATGAAATTCGGAACGTTGGTAAGATTGAACGATTTATCTAAGACGAGGGAGCAGTTTGAAAATCTGGCAAAGGAAGGAATATATCTTTGCCAGCTCGTGTACAAGCCCGAAAGGTACACGAAAGAGGACGCGCAGACGATATTGAATGCATCTAAGGAGTTTGGAGTAGAGATATGCGCAATGTTTGCAGGATACCGTGACAATTACTGTTATTGGGACGGATATCACGATTATAACGTTGCGGGAATAAACAACCCAACGTTTGGAAAGGGGCGCTTTGAATACGTAAGGTCTGCAATAGAATTCGCATACTACATGGGAGTCAAACAGGTCATATTGCACGCAGGATACGTCACGAATAATCCTTTTTCTGCTGAATTTACCTTGATGGTGTCTCTTATCAAGAAGCTTTGTGATTTTGCTAAGGGATATGAAATAGACGTTTTGCTTGAGACGGGTCAGGAAAGCCCGATCGCGCTTAAGAGACTTATCGTGGCGAGCGGTGCAGATAACCTTTTTATAAACTTCGATACTGCTAACGTCATAATGTACGGCTACGGCAACCCTGTGGACGCTGTATATACCTTCGGTGAGTATATCCGAAATATGCACGCAAAGGACGGACTACCGCCTAAGGATATCGACAGGATCGGAGCGGAAACGGTTATTGGAGAGGGCTACGTTGATTTTGAGAGAGTACTCAAAGACCTCAAGGCAATAGGCTACGATGATTATATCGTGATCGAAAGAGAGATAAGCGGTGAGCAACAAAAAGTCGACGTTCTGAACGCTTTGAAAAAGCTCAAGGATATTTGGAATAATCTTGACTGATAAGGTGGATTATGCTTTTAAAGAATGCAGATATCGTTTTTCCAGATAAGGTGCTACGTTCGGATATAAGGGTGACGGGATCAAGGATCTGCGAGATCTCGACGCATCTATTCCCATTACAGGGAGAGAAATCTTACGATCTCGATGGCTATTTGCTCACTCCGGGCTTCGTTGATATACATACTCACGGAGGCTACGGCGCAGATTTTATGGATTCAAATGACGAGGCGTTCGAAAAGGCTCTCAGATTTCATTCCGATAATGGAACGACCTCGGTCATTGCGACCTCGTGCACGGCAAGCAGACGAGAGTTAGTAAATTTTATCGATTACGTCCGTGAATATAAGAATAAGAAAAGGAACGTTTCAGACAGGGCGAGGGTGCTTGGAGCACATCTCGAGGGTCCTTACTTATCCGTAGCAAAGCGTGGTGCGCAAAAGCTTGAGGATTTGAAAACTCCATCTCTTGACGATTATTCGTATATTTTACAAAATGCAGACGTTATAAAGACCGTTACTCTATCTCCCGAGCTCGAGGGAGCGGACGAAGCGTGCAAAGCATTAAGCAAAAGTGGAATTTTGGTGAGTGGCGGACACGACGATGGGATATACCCGGAATTTATGCCTGCCGTAAAAAACGGCTTGAGACACGTAACGCATTTGTACTGCGCTATGTCTGAGCTCAGATTCAAGGACGGTGTCAGAAATGTAGGGCTCAGGGAATACGCTCTCGTAGACGACGGACTTACGGCAGAGATCATAG
Organism: Clostridia bacterium; assembly: GCA_045633285.1. Lineage (GTDB taxonomy): Bacteria > Bacillota > Clostridia > Christensenellales > RUG350 > RGIG2224. The sequence continues at coordinate 8,849 of JAZQYC010000116.1, forward strand.
CTGACAACAAGCATATACCCCCTTTACTTGCAAAGATGATCTATCGGGCAAAGGGCGCAGATAGGCTCTGTGTGGTATCCGATTCGTTAAGATGCGCTGGACTTGACGACAAAAACGCTTTGTATAGTTTAGGAACGGGCAAAGACGCGCAAAAAGTTATGATCAAGGACGGAGTAGCCGTGCTTGAGAATGGTATAACGTATGCAGGAAGCATTACGTCCGTTAGAGAAATGGTCAAAAATCTTATCGACATAGGTATACCTATCGTAGACGCCGTTAAAATGGGAACGGAGACTCCTGCAAAGATAGTAAAAGAATGTAGCATAGGTGAGATAACGATAGGAAAGACTGCTGATATTTGCATACTGAATAAAAATTTTGGCGTAGAAAAAGTGATGATAAATGGAATTTGGACAAAAGGAGAATAATATGGAAAAGAAAATAAACGGAATTACTTTTAGGTCTGTGGAAAAAGAGTGGGACGTATATTTTGACATGGCTTTAGTGATGCTTGATACGATTATGAAAAACAACGAACTAGGCAAGCGCACGGTAATGATAGTACCTGTTGGTCCAACCGATCAATATCCTATTCTTGCAAGACTTATCAACAGTCTAAACGTATCGCTCAAAAACGTTTGGTTTTTTAATATGGACGAATATTTGGTAACGCCTACCAAGTGTATTGATTTTTGCGATAAGATGAGCTTTCACAAGAGAATGGAGGACGAATTCTATTCTAAAATCAAGCCTGAGCTTTTAATGAGTAAGTCTCAGAGACTATTTCCCGAGCCCGGTCGCGAAAAGGAATACGACGATCTGATAGAGTCTCTTGGAGGAGCAGACCTGTGTCTGGGGGGATTGGGTATCAACGGACATATCGCTTTTAACGAGCCCGCAAGTGAAAATGATTGTATCACGTCTTCAGAATATGCAAATTTACCTACTAGGGTACTTGCTATATCTAGAGAAACTCGCACTATAAACGCTTACGGATACCAAAGAGGTGATTTAATGGGGATGTGCGAGTGGTGTATAACTATCGGAATGAAACAAATTTTATCTTCTAAAAAAATATATATAGCGCTTAACCGTCCTTGGCAACACGGAATAGTAAAACACGCTTTGTTTGACGAGGCGACTGCGACTATTCCCGCAACCTTATTGCAAACTCATCAAGACGTAGTGATATGCGCATATAGTGAGATTACCAAAGGATTATTTAATGAATAAAAGCAAAAGGTATGCTGTTTCAAAAAACGATATTTCTATTTTGTTTCAGGTATTGATAATAAATTCGTAGTATGTAATACTAAACATACCGATTAAATTAAATTGCGGTAATGTTTTAAGTGATATAGCAATGATAGATAAAAAGCAATGCGTACGAGGGCTATATTGCAAAGAAAAATAATTAGCCAAATTTTATTTTGGGAGGAAAATTATGAAGAAAATAATGTCTTTGATCTTAACGATTTGTTTGGTTTTCGGAATATGCTCTTTTTTGGTTGGATGCAATCCCGAAACGGAAGAGCAGACAGATGCGACCAAGACTCAGCTTTACGTCGGCGTACGTGAAAGCGGTGTAGGTCAGGCGTGGGCTATTCAGCTCAAAAAAGACTTTGAGGCAGAGTACGCTGATTGGGTGAATCCCAACGATTCGTCCAAGGTCGGCGTTCAGGTTATCATTGATTATAAAGGAGAGGAATTTGACAGCTATAAACTCAGAACCTCTATGAATTCCGTTCGTCAAGACGTTATCTTTTCTAACAACATAGTTTTGAACGATCTTATCGAGCATCCTGAAACCGGAACTCAGATGATTGATATTACTGACGTTATCACGGAAGGTGAAGATTCTATATACGATAGAATGCTTGCCTACAACGATCGCAAAAGCGTACTTAACTACGGCACGAAGGAAGAGCCTAAGTTTTATGCTTTGCCTTGGTTTGAGGCTGATTTCGGTATGGTATACGACGTGGATATGTTTGAGGCGTACGAGCTGTTTGATTTAGCGGGATACAAGGGACTCAACTGCATAGACGGAGACGCGGACGACAATTTAGGCGCAGACGGTAGGCAAGGCACGTACGACGACGGTATGCCTGCTACTTGGGAAGATATGAAGATATTGCTTGACGTTATGGTACAAAAGGGCATCACCCCCTTTACCTACGCAGCTAAGGCAACCGACGGTACCTATCAGAACAGATGGCTTTCCTCAATCTGGGCTAGCTACGAGGGAGCAAACGATTATTCTCTTTTAGCGACTATGGATGGAGTTGCTGACGACGGCACGGCCATAAACGTTAAGAATGCGTATACTCTTGCAAAACAGCAAGGAAAGCTCGCTGCTCTCAAGGTAGCAGAATATCTCGTTAAGCACAATACCGAGGAAGAAAACGGCGAGGTAAGATCAAAATATCTTTATAAGGGCGTTTACTCTACGGGTACTTACTCTTACATCAACGCGCAGAACGACTTTATAAACAGCTGGCCTAGCTCAAAGACCACTTCTTTCACGAAAATGAAACCGATCGGATTTTTGCTTGAGGGCACTTGGTGGGAAAACGAGGCAAGACAAGAGGGAATCTTTGACGACTGCTTGAGAGATTACGAGGATCAGGAGAATCTTGACTACGGCGAGAGAAATTTTGCATTCTTCCCCTTCCCAAAATTCAAGGGATCAAGTGATATTCCCGATCAGACCAACGATAAGACTACCTTTGGTGGACAGATCGGCGTACAGACGGGCGTTGCGTTTATCAACAAAAACACCAAGCAGGCAGAGCTTGCTAAGGAATTTCTCAAATTTGCTTATTCTGACGCAATGAACGCTTCGTTTACCAAGATCACCGGTGTATCAAGAGCAATGGATTACGAGCTTTCTGCAAGCGATCTCAAGGCCCTTACTCCGTTCTGTCGTAGCCTTTGGGAGATCACTCACGGAGGAAATAGCGACGTTGAGAGAGTAGAAACGCTCACGAGACACAAGCTCTATTACTATCAGAAGACCGAGGCAATAGACACCTTTGGTTTTGCATCGAGAGTTGCGGGAGTAGGTGAGTCCGCAAACGGTGACAGACTTGACAAGCCTCTTGAAAACTTTATGTCGGCTATGGCGCAGAACTATACTCTTACCGCAGAGCTTTATTTCAATAACCCCATAGCTGGATCAGAGGCTCTTACCGAGGCTCGCTGGAATCAGATGCTCACCGCAGCTCAGATAACCGTAGAATAACACACCAAGGAGATAATCGGTGAATTTCAAAAAATACAAGAACTTAATATGTATTTTTATCTTCGTTTGCATCGGCGCAACGCTCATGATAGGAGCGTTCGCCGGTGGAACGATTGAGTTAATGGGCGAGGAGGTCAAGAGCAGTTACGGCTTCAATTCTACCTTTACCGTTCCTGAAAAGAGCTACCATTATAACGGAGAGCAGTTTGAGACGACTAC
>JAZQYC010000117.1:0-1952 GCA_045633285.1 Clostridia bacterium
GTCCGCCGCCTCAAAGCAAGCGTCAGGTGGTACTACGGAATGGAAACGGATAGTGTTGTATCCGTAGCTTTTTGCCATAAGTATATTCTTTTTATAAAAATCGTACTCAGAGAGATTACAATTATTCTGATGCTCGTGAGCCGCCGCTCCCCTGATATATGCTCTCATATAGAACGGATATCCGTTGAGATAAATATTCTTTTCGTCAGCAGAAAGATACCTGAATCCGAATCTGTCTTCAATTTTTTCTGTCTCTCCGCCCTCGTACTCGATATCTATTGATATATCGTACATATACGGTCTTTCAATAGACCACGCCTTTGCGTTATCTATATTTATTTCACAACCTGCAAAAACGCCGTCTGGGCTAAGCTCAACGTGGCGCAAAGGTTTGCCTCCGTCCAAAACTGTTGCGCTTGCCTTTAAAATATCCTTTTGCGCAGTAATCTCCACCTTAACAGGATCAGATACCTTGCCTGCAAAGATCTTGAGTAGAGTCTTTTTGTCAGTAAACATAATATTCCTCCGTTATTTCTTACCTAATTATAGCATACCGCTATCACTTTTTCAATAAAGAAAACAGTTTTATCACAAAATAACGCTTGAATTTCCGAAAATTATTTTTCTTAAAAAAATAAAAGAGCGTATCGGCAATAAAACCAATTCGCTCTCTATTAAATATATTCATATAACCCTTATTCAAGTATTTCCGCTATATACATGGTATGATAATCACCCGATTTATACGCTCTATCTACGATCTCAGGAGTTAGCATACCCTCGCTAAGCGTAAACTCCGTGATCACTCTGCATTCAAGGTAAGCGTCGCATCCGCCGACTTTATAGGTATCGACCTTATCAGCCTTGACCTTTTCCATACCAAGCGCCTCAAATTTGTCTACCTCTCTTCCACTTTTCGTTCCGCAAAAAGTAAGCTCCTTTTGCATCTTGTCAAAGGGAATAGAAAGAGTAAACTCTCCCGTCTTGTCTATAAATTCCTTAGTGTATCTTGACTGACGAACGGGAAGCATGACTACTCTTTTTCCCCACATAACGCCTACCATACCCCAGCTTGCGGTCATTACGTTTACCTTATCCGCTCCCGAGGTAACGAAAGCTCCCTTGGTCAAATAATGCTTAAGAATCTCGTCATAATTATTAAATTCCATATTATCCTCCTATGCTTTGACGCTATATACCTTAACACCCTTTTTGCCACCCTTAAGCGCCTCGACTATCACGGTGTCGGCAGGTCCGTCCTTTCTGTAAATATTAGTAATGTTTTTGGGCTCAAGTTTATACGAGCTTAAGAGGCATATCATTTCAGCTAGTCTTTCGGCTTTGTTGATGATATAGACGCGTCCACCGTATTTGACGATCTCGCTTGCCGTGCGTACGATCTGCTCTAAATTGACGGTGATCTCGTATCTCGACCTTGCAACTCCCTCAGTCGTCTTCATATCCCCAGTACCGAGCACTCCGTAAGGAGGATTGCTCACGACGACGTCAAATACTCCGCTACCAAGAAGCTTTTTACCCTCTCTGATATCACCATGCACGATTCGCACTCTATCCTCGAGAGAATTATACTTGACGCTTCTGGTTGCCATATCGACCTGATACTCCTGAAGCTCTACTCCAACCACCTCGCTAAGCTCGGTTTTAGCAGCAAGCAGTATAGGGATAATGCCTGACCCCGTACCGAGATCGCACACCCTTGCGCCCTTTCTGACCTTGACGGCATTTGCAAGAAGCACGGCGTCTGAGGTGAAGCAGTATTCGAAGTCGGATCGTAGCCATGTCGTTCTGTGAGCCAAGGAGTTGTTCCTGAGTATTGTCTTCCTAAGACCGCTTGGCCTCCGACTTCCGTACCGAGATCGCAAACCCTTGCGCCCTTTCTGACCTTGACGGCATTTGCAAGAAGCACGGCGTCTGAGGTGAAGCAGTATTCG
>JAZQYC010000118.1:0-3395 GCA_045633285.1 Clostridia bacterium
TATCTTCCGGTCTGAATACCGGTCATTCTGTCGTAGAGTTTCTCGGTGATCTCACCCATTTTACCCTCATTGATGATCATACCCTTGCCTTTGTAGGTAAGCTGACCAACGGGAGAAATAACGGCTGCAGTTCCCGTACCGAAGCACTCGTTGAGCTTGCCTGCCTCGTAAGCCTCGGTAAGCTCGTCCACGCTTACTCTTCTCTCCTCTACCTTATATCCCATGTCACGAAGAACGGTGATAGCACTCTTTCTGGTGATACCGGGGAGAATGCTTCCGTTAAGAGCAGGAGTAACTACTACTCCGTCAATAACGAAGAAGATGTTCATTGAGCCAACCTCTTCTGCGTATTTTCTCTCAGCAGCGTCAAGCCAAAGAACCTGATCGAAGCCTTTTTTGTTAGCAACTTCGCCTGCCATCAAGCTTGCAGCGTAGTTACCCATACATTTAGCTTCACCCGTTCCACCAATAGCGGCTCTTACGTAAACGTCCTCAATATAGATCTTGGTAGGAGTAAGTCCGTTAGCGTAGTATGCTCCAACAGGAGAAAGAATGATAAAGAATTTGTACTTGTGGCTTGCGTGAACGCCAAGCGCTGGATCAGTACCTATCATGGTAGGACGAACGTAAAGCGCCGTTCCGGGCTCGGTGGGTATCCAATCCTGCTCGATAACGAGGATCTCTTTGAGTGCCTCGAGCATCTTCTCCCCGTCAAAGGTGGGCATACAGAGTCTCTCTGCGCTCTTATTCATACGCTTGAAGTTCTCGTCGGGTCTAAAGAGCGTGATCTTGCCCTCAGCCGTCTTGTAAGCCTTACAGCCCTCGAATATTCCCTGAGCATAGTGCAAGCAGGTAGTAGCAGGCGACATACCGAAATCACCGTAAGGTACGATCTCGGGCTCGCCCCACTTACCGTTATCGTATTCCATAACGATCATATGATCGGAAAAATATTTTCCGAAGCCAAGATTTTTGAAATCGGGCTTAACCTTTGCATTCTGAGTAAGCGTTGTTTTCATAATACAGTTCTCCATTTGATTTATTTTGTGAAAACGTAATGTTTTCTTTCAATTTCTTTGATTTTTGCGCTTCCACTCGTAATATTGTTTACTGTGGATAAAAATGCTTCCCATTTCTCTTCCGGGACGGCGTAGACGAGATCAACTCCGTCCGAAAACTCTTTTTCGATCTCCTCTGCCCCAAGCTCGAAGACCTTGCCCGTCACCTTGCCGTACGAGCCGTAATTCATACTGACGCCAACTATCACCGTGGGAATATAGGTAACGATCCTCGTGTGATCCAAAGCCTCAGCTACGCTTCTGCTGTACGCGCCGACTAAGCCGTTTGCGCCAAGCTTAATGCCACCGAAATATCTCGTAACGACGGCTAAGGTATCTGATAGATTGCGTTTTTTGAGTACCTCGAGCATAGGAGCGCCAGCCGTGCCCTGTGGCTCACCGTCGTCGCTCATTCGCATCGTGATACCGTGCTCGCCTACGATATAGGCAAAGCAATGGTGAGTAGCGTCCTTGTAAGACTGTCTGACAAGCTCCAAGGTCTCCTCTGCCTCCTCCTGTGTTTTGACAGGAAATAGGTCAGTGACGAATCTCGATCTTGATATCTCGATCTCCCACTTGGATATCTCGCCTATACCGCTATAGGTCTTCATTAGTTGAATTTGACCTTAACGTGATTTTTCTTACCCTTGTGAAGAACAAAGCCTGCCGTCTTTTGCTCAGCAGAGAGAACGTAATTAAAGTCGGTGATCTTCTCCTCGTCTATACGAACTCCGCCGCCCTCTATAAGTCTGCGAGCCTCGCCCTTGCTCGGAGCAAGCTTGGCCTCTACCAAAAGATCGATAACTCTTTCAATGCTTGCGCTGAGAGTGATCTCGGGCATATTAGCAACGTCACCAGAAAAGGCTGCTCTAACTTGCGCTATTACCTCATCTGCAACCTCTTTTCCGTGAACGATAGCCGTTACCTCGTACGCTAAACGCTCTTTAGCCTTGTTGATCCTCTCGTCCTTGACGCAAGTTAGTGCCTCGATCTTCTCAACATCTATAAAAGTCAGAAGCTTCATACACTTTTCAACGTCTGCGTCGTCCACGTTTCTCCAATACTGGAAAAACTCGTAGGGAGTGGTCTTTTTCTCGTCGATCCAAACTGCGCCCTTTTGAGTCTTGCCCATCTTCTTGCCCTCGCTCGTTGTGAGAAGCGCGAAGGTCATAGCGTAAGCGTCCTTGCCCTCTTTACGTCTTATGAGGTCTGCGCCTGCTAGGATATTCGACCATTGATCGTCTCCACCGCATTCAAGCAAGCAACCGTACTTTTTGTAAAGAACCAAAAAGTCGTAAGCCTGCATAAGCATATAGTTGAACTCCAAAAAGCTCAATCCCTTTTCCATACGGGTCTTGAAACACTCGCAGGTAAGCATGTGGTTGACCGAAAAATGTACACCGATATCACGGAGAAAATCTACGTAGTTAAGATTCAAAAGCCAATCTGCGTTATCAACTATGATAGCAGCGTTCTCACCCTCAAAGCTCAAAAATCTCGACATTTGCTTCTGAAAAGCCTCTACGTTGTGCCTGATCGTCTCCTTGGTCATCATAGAACGCATATCCGTTCTACCCGAGGGGTCTCCGACCATAGCAGTACCGCCACCAATCAAAATAATGGGCTTGTGTCCTGCCTTTTGCATCCAGCTCATTACCATAAGCTGAACGAAATGACCTACGTGCAAGCTATCCGCCGTGGGATCGAATCCGATATAAAAGGGTACGGATTTTTCTCCAAGGAGCTTGTATAGATCCTCCTCGTATACGGTCTGCTTGATAAAGCCTCTTTCTCTTAAAGTGTCCATTACGTTTTTCATATTATTACCTCTTTGCTTTCGCTATCTTGTCCTTAAAATATCCGCCGATCTTCTTGATTCCCGTCTCTATCTGATCTAAGCTTGCATTGCTGTAATTGAGTCTGAGAGTATTTCTTCCGCTCTCGTCAGCAAAAAAGCTCGTTCCGGGAACGTACGCAGCCTTGAGATCAACGACCTCAGGGAAGCACGCTACAGTGTCGATATACTCTGGAAACTCACCCCAGATAAACAGTCCGCCCTCTGGACTTGTGTGAGTAAACTCCTCGGGGAAATATCTGTCTACCGCGTCTATCATGGCGTCCTTTTTGACCTTGTACTTAGGTCTTATGCTCTCTATCTGATCAGCAAGCGCGCCTGATTCGATAAATCTTGCTATAACTGCCTGATTCACAAGCCCCGTGTGAACGTCCGTGGTCTGCTTGCCAACGATAAGTCCCTTCATCATCTCGGGAGCGCAATAAGCTATACCCGTTCTGAGTCCCGGAGCAACGGTCTTGGTGAACGAGGTGACGTAGCAG
>JAZQYC010000119.1:0-2278 GCA_045633285.1 Clostridia bacterium
GTCACGGCGTATTGCAGGGGAATGAGTATATCTGAAAGCTGTGAGTTTGCAAGTGCGGTTGCAGCCTACAAATGCAAGCATAAGGGTCTCAGATCTTACAAGCTTGATACGGACGTGATCAACGAATTTATCAAAAACTACGAATAAAAAAAAGAGCTTAACGTTTTCTCCGTTAAGCTTTTTTTTTACAGGAAAATAGTTTTGGTATCAGATTATTTATTGTTGGCGGTATCACTTTGTGATATGATGCTTTTCAGCGCTAAGTATAACAAGGCGTTATATAAATATCAAAAAACCGTTCTTGAGACCATAATTTGAGCTCAAAATCGAAAAAGTTGCTCTAAACGGTCAAAAAAAGGATTTATCTTTTTGAATTTTATTATATAAAGTGCAAAACAATTGCATAATTTAGTTAATTATGCTAAAATATCATTTGAATTTTGAATAAAACCTCAAAGGAGACAAATATGAACAAGAAAACCATTTGCGACGTAGAAGTCACCGGCAAAAAATGCTTGGTCAGATGCGATTTTAACGTTCCCATGGACGAGAACGGCAAAATTACTGACGAGAACAGAATTATGGGAGCGCTTCCTACCATTAAGTACCTTATGGAAAAGGGCGCTAAGGTTATTCTTTGCTCTCACATGGGCAAGCCTCACAACATTTTCACCGAGGGCTTTGGACTCACTAAAAAAGAGAAAAAAGCTGTCGAGGCACTTCCCGAGGCAGAGCGCGCAGCAGCTACTGCAGAGTATATCGAAAAGGCTAAGAAAAAAGATCCCAAAAAGTTCACCTTGAAGCCTGTTGCCGATAGACTTAACGAGCTTCTCGGAGGAAAGGTTACTTTTGCAACCGACCTCATTGGTGAGGACGCTCACGCAAAGGTTGCAGCACTCAAGGACGGAGAGTGCGTTCTTCTTGAAAACACCCGTTTTGACGCAGGTGAGGAGAAGAATAAGGAAGAGCTTTGCAAAAAGCTTGCAGAGTTTTGCGAGATCTACGTTAACGACGCATTCGGAACTGCTCACAGAGCGCACGCATCAACTGCTGGTATCGCTCTCTACGGATATGCTAAAACGGCAGTTGCAGGTTTTCTGATCGGCAAAGAGCTTGACGTTATGGGTAAGGCTCTTGAAAACCCCGACAGACCCTTCGTTGCTATTCTCGGTGGAGCTAAGGTCAGCGACAAGATCGGCGTTATCAAGAATCTTCTCGACAAGGTCGATACCCTTATCGTTGGTGGAGCTATGGCGTACACCTTCTTCCTTGCTCAGGGCAAGACGGTAGGTGATTCACTCGTTGAGTCTGACAAGGTAGAGCTTGCAAAAGAGCTTCTTGCAAAAGCTGAAGAAAAGAAGGTTAATTTCCTTCTCCCCGTAGATACCACTTGCGGAAATAAGTTCGCAGAAGACGCTGACGTTCTCGTATGCGAGGGCAATATCCCCGACGGCTGGCAGGGACTTGATATCGGACCTAAGACTCAGAAGCTCTATGCTGAGGCTGTTAAGTCCGCAAAGACCGTTATTTGGAACGGACCTATGGGCGTATTTGAAATGGAGAAATTCGCAGCAGGTACGAAAGCAGTTGCAGCTGCTCTTGCTGATACCGACGCTACTACCATTATTGGTGGCGGTGACTCTGCAGCCGCTGTTAAACAGCTTGGCTATGCAGACAAGATGAGCCACATCTCGACCGGTGGCGGAGCAAGCCTTGAATTCTTGGAGGGATTGGATCTCCCCGGTGTAAGCTGTTTGAACGACAAATAATTAAGGAGAAATACAATGAGAAGACCCATTATCGCAGGAAACTGGAAAATGAACAAAACCATCGCAGGTACTAAAGAGCTCGTTAGCGAGCTTATCCCTCTCGTTAAGGACGCTGAGGCAGAGGTAGTTATCTGCGTACCTTATACCAATATCGCTACCGCAGGCGAGCTCGTTAAGGGAACTAACATTCACCTCGGCGCAGAGAACGTACATTGGGCAGAGAGCGGAGCATTCACGGGCGAGATCAGCGCTGATATGCTTCTTGAGCTTGGCGTTGAGTACGTTATCATCGGACACAGCGAGCGTAGACAGTATTTTGGCGAGACTGACGAGACCGTTTGTAAGAGAACGACCGCAGCACTTGCTAAGGGCTTGAAGCCTATCATTTGCGTAGGCGAGTTGCTCGAGGAAAAGGAAAGCGGAAAGACCGAAGAGGTAGTTATCCGTCAGACCAAGGGAGCTTTTGCCGGAATCAGCAAGGAAGATGCTGTTAAGTGTGTTATTGCTTA
>JAZQYC010000120.1:0-6388 GCA_045633285.1 Clostridia bacterium
AAGAGATCACTAACGCTTTTTCGGAAAAAGAAATTGAATATTTGAAGCTTGGTGAGGTTACGGCAGACGGCGTTATCAGATGCGAGGAAGTCAACATTCCCTATGATCTGCTCGTAGGATATAATACGAGGGACACTCAGGATATAAAGCTTAGTGAAAAAAGATCCCGTCACACCGAGAATTGTAATTCTCTTGCAGGAGTGTATCTTGAAAAGGGAGACGTCGGATCAGCCTGCAACAATACGCTGTCTGATTACGGAGTATGTTCGCAAAAGGGACTTTCCGAGCAGTATGATTATACGGTTGGCGGACTAAATAGAAGTGTTCCCTATGGTGGAAAATACGGCTTGACTCCGACTGATATCGATCTAGTTGCTTTTCCCGTGGCGGGAACTCGTGATCTACTTGCCTCGTCTACCGTTGCATATCCTGCGCTTTACGCTGAATCACCATTTATAGGCGCTGTGAACTGCGTTACGAGCGCTGTTGCATGGCTTGTAGCAAGCGGTGTCAGAAGACAGTTTATAAGCGTTTCAAATAACGTGCTTTTCGCAGGAGAGGAGAATAGCAAGGCGTTTTCGTCTATGCTTGGAGCTTTCGTTGCGCGCAAGGGACTTGGCGTTGATACGGGAAATAATAAGGTCCAATCAGGGCATACAGACAGCTTCACCTCGAGCGCAGTCGGATTGGTCAATCAGGATAGGTGTATAACTAACGTTTTCGATAGAGCGGGCAGAGTATATAGATTAGGCTTGAAGCGTGACGAATATGGAATGATAGATTTTGATTACGCATCGAGACTGTTTGATTGTATAAGTGATAATATTGAAAAGGGCAACGTGCTTTCGGCTACCGTGGTAGGTAAGGGCGGAGCACTGTCTGCTATCATCAAAAGCTGTATCGGCAATGGTCTTGGTTTTGATTTTGATAAGGCTCAGGACAAGCTGTTTGTTAATTCCTACGGCGATATTATCGTAACCTGCAACGAAACGGCAGGCTTATTGGAATTTTCTCCAGAATATCTCGGTAGCACGGATACGGACGGTAGATTTGATTTCAGTAAGGATCGCTCTCTTAACAATTTTGGAATAACACAGAGCTTCACGGCAAGCTTAGAGTCTACGTATAAGAGTATTGCTCCCTCTCGAGGTTTAGTGAATAACGTAAGATTCAAGACTGATAAGGATCGTGAGAGCGAAAATAAAGTAAACAGACCTCTCGTTTTGTTGCCTGTATTCAAGGGAACTACGGGAGATAAGGAGCTTGCAGGCGCATTCAAGCTTGCCGGTGGCGATCCCTGTATTTTTAAGGTTAATAGCGAGAATACGGGGGAGTTTCTAGAGCTTCTCGATAGGGCTTGTATCCTTGCTTTTTCGGACGGAGTGAGCGTATCGGACGATATCTGCGCGTTTTTGAGACAAAACGAGATATTTGAAAGGCTCGACGCCTTTATTAAGGAAAAGGATGGATTGATCTACGCAACGGGTGATAGCTCGCTAGCTGTTGCAAAAATGGGACTGCTTAGCGGAAAGCTCAGAAAGCGTGACGACGAGTCTATAAGGATAGAGCGTAATAACCTTGCAAGAGGGGTGAACACGGTGTCTGAGATAAGAGTATCCAGCGTACTCTCGCCTTGGCTTTATCAGGCGGAGCTGGGAGAGAAATATCTATGCTCCGTAAACGTGGAAAACGGCGCGTTTAAATTTGGCGAGGGAGTGCTTGAGGAGCTTGTTGAAAAGGGTCAGATAGCTACTCAGTACGTAGATTATAAGGGTTTTGCGACTATGGAATCACCTTGCAATCCTACCGGCTCGATCTTTGCGTCCGAGAGCGTTACCTCACCGTGCGGTAGGGTGATCGCAAGAATAGGAAAGGAATGTAACGTTTTGAACAAAACGGGCAATTTTGATATCAAAATAATTGAAAGTGGAGTGAAATATTTCAAGTGACGATAGCAACAGACATTGCAAATATTGTATTACCGATCGTGGCGGTAGCCGTGCTCGTTATATGCGTTTTGAAGATTCGCGCGCTTAAAGCCGTGCAGGGTGCATTGAACTCAGCTATCGTGCTCGTTCCGCTATTTAAAAAGCGTATTGTCATTACGATAGGAATAGCTATAATGACCGTTGTGGTGATATCAGCCTTTTACGTTATATTTACCTTTGGATACGTAGTACCAATGCTGTCGTTTGTAGTGATGGCGGTATCCTTGATATTCTTGTTTTTTGAGCTGTCTACTGCAAAATTTGCCGTCCTTGACTCAGGCGTTTTGCTTCCGTACAAGTTCGTTGAATGGTCCGAGCTTTATGATTATATATTAGATCAAAAAGAAAACAGCGTAATGTTCACGGGAAATTCCTACGGACGTTATACGCTGTCGTCAACCTCTATTATGATGAAATACAACTCTGCCGATTACAAAAAGCTTGAGCAGATACTCTCAAAGAACAAGATCAAGCACAAGGTAAATAATTAATCAAGCTCATCGAGCGTTTTGCTGTATGCAGGCAAAAAGTTTTTGATAAAATATTGCACTTCAGGAAGGGGATTTTTTTCTAAAATCTCCTTCGTTGATTTTAAAGCCTTTTTAAATTCGCTGTTTCCGCTCTTGACCTCTTCGATGCATTTGATATGAGCGGAAAGCTTGTCGGCAGCCTTTATAAGCTGAGACTCCTTCTCGGTAGGGTAGATAAGGTCAGAGTATTCCTGCTTGAATTCCTCGGGAAGCATATTTATAAGCTTATGGTTGGCGATATCCTCGATCTGCTTGTAAGCGTCTCTGATCTCGGGATTATAATATTTGACGGGGGTGGGGAGATCTCCCGTAATGACCTCGCTCGTCTCGTGATACAAGCCAAGCATTCCGATACGGTGAGCGTCGTAGCTACCACCAAAATGCTTATTGGATATCACGGCAAGAGCATGCGCTATCATAGCTACCTCAGCGCTATGCTCCATGATATTTTCGCTGACGGTGGAGCGCATTAAACTCCAACGCTTGATATATTTCATTCTTCCAAGGTATGCAAAAAAGTTGTACATAAACTACCTCCATACGTATTGTAGCACAGATGCCGTCAAAAAACAAGACCGAAATTGGACGTTTGAAAATTTTTTTAAAAAATGAGAAAAAGAGATCGGAAATTGTTGACAAGCATGGTTTTCGTGTGATATTCTTACACCAAGTTACAGGGGTGCTGACGCAAGCGTCGGCTGAGATTATACCCGATGAACCTGACAAGGTAATGCTTGAAGGGGAATGGAATCGTGTTTTTTTGCAATTCGTTTGCATAGTACCTGCTGTAATTATAGCAGGTTATTTTTTTGCAAAAAAATATAGATCAAAACTTTGGAGGAAACCTAAAATGGAAGAGATACTTCAATACGTATCGTTTGGAATTATAGTGCTTTGCGCTGTAGGAATACTTTTATTTGCAACTCTCGGCAAGAAAAAGGCTCAGACCAGAGAGCTCGTTTTTGCGGCAAGCTGTATAGCTTTGTCATTCGTATTATCGTTCGTGAAAGTCAAGGTCGGCGCTAACGGAGGCTCGGTCACACTTGCAAGCTTTGTGCCTATCTTTATTTTTTCCTACGTTTACGGTGTAAGAAAGGGACTTTTGGTAGGAACGATCTACGGAATAATGCAGATAGTAGAGGGAGGAGTATATTTCGTAAACGTTATACAGCTTCTCGCTGATTATATTCTTGCCTTTGCATCGGTTGGCTTGGCGTCCGTATTCAAAAAAATGTCCAAGGACGCAAAATGGGGAGTATACGCAGGAATTGTGCTCGTAGTATTTACCAGATTTTTGATGCACACCGTAGCAGGTATTTACTATTACGAGGGAATGGCATTTTTTGATGCTCTGATTGCGTCGGTTCTTTATAATGGCGCGTATATGTTACCCGAGCTCGTTATCACTACCGGAGTAGTTGCAGTTCTCGTTCAGAGTGGAAATTTCACTTATCTTGCTCAAACTCTTAAAGGTAAAAATACTGAGAAATAGAGCCTTCAAATGCGATTTTGGGCGAATTGTGCAACATTATAGGTAAGCCCTATCAATCTTTGTGCAATTTGCAGTTGCTAAAAACGGTCGAAAGAGTGTAAACTAATATCGTAATAAAAACATTTGGAGGAAATTATGGCAGGCTTATCATTCAGACACGTTGAGAAGATCTATCCCGGTAACGTTAAGGCCGTTTACGACTTTAACCTTGAGATAGAGGATAAGGAATTTATCGTTTTGGTCGGACCTTCCGGTTGCGGTAAATCCACCACTCTTCGTATGGTCGCAGGTCTTGAAGAGATTTCTGCGGGCGAACTTTATATTGACAATCGTCTCGTTAACGACGTATTGCCTAAGGACAGAGATATCGCGATGGTTTTCCAGGACTACGCACTCTATCCTCACATGACCGTTTATGACAACATGGCTTTCGGTCTCAAACTTCGTAAAACTCCGAAGGACGAGATTGACAAGAGAATTCAGGAGGCAGCTAAGATCCTTAGTATCGGTGCTCTTCTTACCCGTAAGCCTAAGGCTCTTTCGGGTGGTCAGAGACAGCGTGTAGCTCTTGGACGTGCAATCGTTCGTGAGCCTAAGGTATTCCTTCTTGACGAACCTCTTTCAAACCTTGATGCTAAGCTCCGTGCGCAGATGCGTACCGAGATCACCAAGCTTCATCACAAACTTGCTACCACCTTTATCTACGTTACCCACGACCAGGTCGAGGCTATGACCATGGGTACTCGTATCGTAGTTATGAAGGACGGATTCATTCAGCAGGTTGATACTCCTCAGAATCTTTACGATTATCCTGCTAACCAGTTCGTTGCAGGCTTTATCGGAACTCCTCAGATGAACTTCTTCCCCGCTAAGCTCGTAGAGGTTAAGGGTGGAGTAGCAGTAGAGTTCGGTTCACACCAGATCAAGCTTTCCAAGCCCATGCAGGAGAGACTTATCGGAGCAAAAGAAGACTACATCGGCAAGGACGTTATCCTCGGTGTACGTCCTGACGATATCCACGACGAGCAGATCTTCATTGAGTCCTCGCCTGATACCGTTATCGAGGGATACGTTGACGTTCTCGAGAAGCTCGGTAGTGAAAACCTCCTTTACCTCAACATCGACGGTAAGGAAGGATATACCATCGCACGTGTTGATCCTAGATCAAGCGTTGAGGTTAACACCACCGTTAAGTTTGCTATCGACGTTAAACATATCCACATCTTCGACGCTGAGACCCAGCAGACCATGCTCGTTATGGACGAGGGTGCTGAGAAGAAATAAGCTTGACTTACAAATCGCGGTACGCAATGCGTACCGCTTTTTTGTAAAAAAATAGACTTTTATCGTTTATTAAGGAGAATAATATGGCTACATTTACCGTAACTAAACCCAATATTGCTTTTTGTATGAAATATGATGCTCAGGATTTTGACAAGGGAACTACCGTCTCTCCTCCCGAGAATTGGTTTGGCGTAGTTTATCAGGATGGCAAATTTTTAACAGCCTTTGATAAGCGTATCGAGCTGAACAAAAAAGACGTTCCCGGACTCAACGTGCCTCTCTTTGGCAAGATCAAAAAGGTAGAATTACGCTTTATGCCTCTTGGAATCAGAGGAAAGTTCATAGGTGTTGAACGTCAGTTTAAGCTTAAGAGTGGAAGAATGGCAAAAATCACCTACAATACCGAGTACGAAATGGGTCTTCAAAACGTTGAAAAGATCACTTGGCTCGATAGCTTCATTTCAAGATGGTCAGCAGAAAAGGATAACGTTCTCTGTGATATCGTTAAGCTGAACGACAGCGTATTTAATTCGCTTTATAAGCTGGTATACGAGAGAGAAGCAAAGGGTGACACTTGGAAATGTATCAAAAAAGGAGAGGACTCAACGATAGGATTAACAAGAGATGAGTCCAATATTAAGATCCTTATCAGAATGCAGTTGCAAAAGGACTTCGAGAAATTCGGCTACAACATCAAACTTGGTCAGCAGAATCTCATCGAAATCGACTACGCAGACTAATATCAAAAGCTCAAAAGCCTTGTTGGATAAATGCGTCCAACAAGGTTTTTTATATAAAAAAGGGTGCTCTTATGAGCACCCTTTTTGCGCTTATTAAGATAAATTAAGCATTTTCTTCAACAGCAACGGCTACGGCAACTGTCATTATATGCCCGTTGGGTTGTTACCTAAAAGAAAAGGGTAGTCTTGCGACCACCCTTTCTGCGCTTATTAAGCTAAATTATGCATTTTCTTCAACAGCAACTGCAACAGCAACGGTCATTATATGCCCGTTGGGTTGTTATCTGAAAAGAAAAGGGCAGTCATGCGACCACCCTTTCTGCGCTTATTAAGATAAATTAAGCATTTTCTTCA
>JAZQYC010000121.1:0-1620 GCA_045633285.1 Clostridia bacterium
AGAACGCCATGGCTACGATCCGACTTCCACGCTGTCTATGAAGAGCTTGGTCTTGACCTCGATCTCTATGCCCTTAGTTTTTCCATTTACCGTTGCGTAAACCGTAACGAATCCCGGTCCAACGGGTAAAATCTTATTATCCTCTACCTTAGCAACGCCGATATCGCTCGTGGAGTATACAGCCTGCTCGCTTGATACTACACCGTTGATCTTAGCAATTACGGGAAGAGCGATCTCTGCGTCCGTGGTGTAGAACTTGGTAACGCTAGTCAAAAATACTATATCGGTATCGTCCTCTACCGTTACGTAAAGGATAGCCTCTGCCCATTCGCCCTCGTAGGTCGCCTTACATTTGATCTCAACGGGTACGCCCTTTGCGGTATTTGCAATAGCCTTAACTACTCCGCCCTCAACCGTTGCCTTGCTCTCGTCAGACGATGACCATTCGAGGGTCGCCTGAACGATCTCGCCGTCCTTGGTTACGCTAGGGGTGATCGTATAGGTCTCCTCGTAGGTTGCGTTGATAGAAACGGCAGTTTTGGGGAAGGTCACGGATAGTCCTACCTCGGGCAATATCTCTTCCTTAACTACGATTACGCAGGTATCGGTCTTGCCGGCAGACGTTACCGTGATCTCGGCTATACCGTTAGCAACGGCGGTAACCAAGCCCGTTTCGGTAACGGTAGCTATCTCAACGTTTGCAGAGCTCCAAACTCTGTCGTCAGCGTTTCCACCGACTACGTTAAGCTGTACCGTGTCTCCTATACGCTTTATGGTAACGTTCTCCTCCTCGATATCAACGGGCAACGTTACGCCACAACCGCATCCGCCGCCGTTACATCCTATAAAGCAGAATGCAAGTATCAGGGTGATTACCAATACGATCAATACTCTTCTTTTCATGTTTTCCTCCCTCAAGGAATTAGTACTTCTCTTTCCAATCGTCAAAGGTGGCGTCTCTCGTCATCTTCGTTTTGATTGATTCGATTTCCATTCTCTCTAAATCACTCTTGAATTCATCAAGAAATGCGAAATACTCTTTTTTCGTAAATTTTTCCTTGAAAAACTCTGCTATTATCATTTTGAGAGAAAATCTCTCTATTTCTATTCTGTCGAGATAATTCTGCTCCTTTTCTCCGTAGCCAGCCGCCTTGATTTTTGCGACCGCCTCGTCCAAAAGCGCATTCATTCTCTCGATGAATTCCCTTTCGTAAAATTCCTTCGACCAGACGTTGTTCGTCTCCTGATTCTGCCAAAGGTAAGTGCCGTAATACCTTCCGTCACGCTCCGAGAACTCTCTCTTTTTGCTCTTGTAGTACTCGTCCGTTTCCCTCAGGTACTGCTTCATCTCCTCTGCCCCGTCCTTATAGTAGTGATCCATAAAGTCCGAGGTAAGCTCCTTGACGTCAAGGCTCGTATCCCAAGCAAGATTTGAATGCAGATACGCCAGAAGATCCCTAAACGCCGTTCCACCCTTATACGTCCTCTTCTCGTACAACAGCCAGCGGAAATCGTATTTCTTTGCTATCTTGTAGTTCTCTGCAAGAACGTGGAAGTGGTCAAAGAAGAAGAACTTACGTGAAAAGTTTGCGCTGTACGTCCAGAGAATACATCTTCTCG
>JAZQYC010000122.1:0-4106 GCA_045633285.1 Clostridia bacterium
AAATTTCGCCTCGGTAGCTCAGTTGGTAGAGCAGGGGACTGAAAATCCCCGTGTCGGTGGTTCAATTCCGCCCCGAGGCACCATTTATATACCGAGGTACTGCCCTACTTAGTTATTTGCTGGTGTAGCTCAACAGGCAGAGCAGCTGATTTGTAATCAGCAGGTTGATGGTTCGATTCCGTTCACCAGCTCCAAAAAACCAAATATGGAGAGGTTCCCGAGTGGCCAAAGGGAGCAGACTGTAAATCTGTTGTCAATGACTTCGATGGTTCGAATCCATCTCTCTCCACCAAAATCGACAGGTATCGACCTGTCGATTTTCTTATTTATATTGATACGTTTCAAAAATTTTTTAGGGCATCAATCCCCCATAGACTTAATTTTTACAAAATTCCCCTCTTGACAAAACGATTAAACAAGGCTACTATGCAGATATGAGAAAATTCGTTTCACTTTTGATTTTAACAGCCGTTATCTTCTCTTTTGGATGCACAACGGATAATTCGGGCTCAAGTCCAAACGTCACGATAGACGACGAGATCTCAATATCTCCCGACCTATCCGTAGACAACGAGCAAATATCTCCACCTTTTGTAGAAGATAACGACGAAATATCTGATAGCAACGATCCCACGGATACGATAACACCCACACCCACGCTATACGCTAAATATCTAGTATCAAAAACGGATAATCTTAGAATCAGGTCAAGAGCATCAAGCTCTTCAAGCGTGCTTGGCTATCTTGACAAAAACGACGCGCTGAGTATTCTTGGTGAGTCAGGTAGCTATTACAAAACTGTTTATAAAGAAAACACTGCTTACGTTCATAAATCTTATTGCAAGATAATGGAGATCGAGCAATCAGGAGAAAAGGAAGAAAAAGCCATCGAGCTAGGTTGCACGCTTCTTGGCTATCCGTACGTTTGGGGAAGTCAAAGATACCATTGGGGAAACGGCAAGCTGAACACGAATTTTATCCAAGGCGAATTTGACTGCTCCGCTCTAGTTCAATACGTATACTTTAAATCAAACGGTGTTAACCTTGACCTAACAACGAGAACGCAGGTTAATCAAGGAACATTCGTGAATAAATCTGAGCTCAAACGAGGCGATCTGATGTTCTTTACCAACGCCTCACGTAAAAGCCTCACTGGAAATGAAAGAGTTGGACACGTTGGAATTTATCTTGGAAACAATTATATTTTACACACAGCAAGCGATCACGCAGTTATAGAGCCAATTTCCGATACACGCTGGAGTTATTACATAACGTCAAGACGTGTAGTATGATCTCCTTTTCACAAACGGCAGACAAACGTCTGCCGTTTGTGATTAAACAATTAGAATGCAACGTCGTATAATATAGAATGAGAACTATTGAATACGATAGACGATCCGCCGTAGAATACGCTATTCGCTGGGCGCTTAAGAGAAATCCGAAATACTATGATTTCAGCAGAATTGGCGGTGATTGCACGAATTTTGCCTCACAATGCTTATACGCCGGCTCAAAGATCATGAATTACACCCCAATAATCGGTTGGTATTATATAAGCGCAAACGATAGAACTGCCTCATGGACGGGCGTTGAATACTTTTACAATTTTATTACGAAAAACGAAAACCTTGGACCATTCGGAGAGCAAGCTGATAGATCAGAAATTACGATCGGAGATTTCGTTCAAATAAAAGGCTCAAAAGACCTATATACTCACACCCTCGTAATATCAGGCGTCACGAAAAATGAAATATATGTATCCGCGCATTCAAGCGATAGCTTGATGCGACCGCTTTCATCATACGAAAGCATTGATCTCAGATTTATTCACGTAAAAGGCGTACGAATAACCTAAATTCCGTTAAAAATTAAAAAACAAAAATTATTTAAATTTTTCTGAAAAAATGCCCTTTTTTTATTGACATATCAAAACTTTTTTACTATAATATCGAGGTAACATTCGTTGCGGGATAATGCGGGTATGGCGGAATTGGCAGACGCGCAAGATTCAGGTTCTTGTGTCAGCGATGACGTACAGGTTCAAGTCCTGCTACCCGCACCAATACAATATGCGACCATGGCGGAACTGGCAGACGCGTACGTTTGAGGGGCGTATGGTTACCCCGTCCGGGTTCAAGTCCCGGTGGTCGCACCAAATGAAGCTCGTTTCTGAGCAAAAGAAAAGAAGAATCTCAAGATTCTTCTTTTTCTTTTACGTTTTGATTTCGCTATATATTATTCACAAAGCATCTTGCTGTACTTTATAAATTAAGTTTTTTTAGAATACTAATCCCAATTTTTTGCGATTTTTTGTGTGATATCAAGATATGAAAGCGCTTCGACGTCTTTCGTTGAAACCAAAGCTATTTCTTTGGTTTTTGTACCGTCCGTTACCTTAATCGTACCTACCTTTTGACCTTTTTTGATAGGAGCTTTCACCTTCTCATCAAGTGAAACTTCTATTTTGCAATTTCCCTTTTCTCCCTTTTTAGAAAATACAAAATACGGTTTTTCCGGCATTACGGATACAGAATCTGACTTACCGCCTATTACCGATACCCTTTCTTGAATAGAATCGGGCTTTAATACGTTGGTTGATTCATAATTTGCAAAGGCGCTTTCAAATTGCGATTTAATGGTTTCAAATCTCGTTTTGCTATCTTGCGCTCCGATCACAACGGATATTATATCAGTATTACCCCTTCTTGCGCTTGCAGCTAAGCAGAAACCTGCTTCGCTTGTAAATCCCGTCTTACCGCCCGTACAGTCCTTATAAAATCTGACTAACTTATTCGTGTTTACAAACTGCGTTACTCTTCCATCGGGATGCTTAAAGTCCTCTATCCATATTTTTGAAAACTTGTGATAATCCTTGTGCCCTACAAGCTCTTTAAGCATGACTGCTACGTCCTTTGCGCACGAATATTGACCGTTTGCAGGCAGTCCCGTACAATTAACAAAATTCGTGTCGTTCATTCCAAGGCTTTTTGCCTTTTCATTCATAAGCTTAACAAAGCTCTCTTCTGACCCTGAAACGATCTCAGCAAGTTGAACGCACGCATCGTTTGCAGATACGACGATTATTCCTTTAAATAAATCTTCTATTTTGTATACGTCTCCTGCTTCAAGAAACATCTGAGAGCCACCCATACCTGAGGCGTTTTCTGAGATAGTCACCTCATCGGTAAACGATATTGCGCCTTTTTCGACCTTTTCAAAGCCAATCAAAGCAGTCATTATCTTAACCATGCTTGCAATAGGCAAATGCGACTCAATATTCTTACCGTCTATAACGTATCCGGATTTTGCATCTATGGTGTAGTATGATTTTACTCCCTCGACCTCAGCGCTTGCAGATATCGTAAAGACTGAGCCTATACAAAAAGCCACTATTAAAAGTAAAACTAAAGTTTTCTTCATAATTACCTCCTTATTGCTTATTCTTGCAATAAAGAGTGCAAATATGTATTAAATAGCAAAAATTGATATCAAAAGACTAGTAGTTACACTATATATCAGCAATATTGATACACAAAACAAATAAGACGGCGTAACGATCCTAATAGCATCATAGAGCCTAATACACCCACAGCCGTATCTTCCCGACACGAAAGCTACTCTGACTACGGTATACGACAGCAAAAAGAAAAACAAAGAGTAAAACACTACGTAAAAAAGCACACCGCATAGAATATTCGTTATTCCACCAATAAAAATAAGACAAAGTCCTATTCTAAACACTCTAAATGCGATCAAAGCACATACCCCGAACAAGCATATCACAGCAGGATAAAAAAGTGTACCGATCACACAAAGCGCATAGATTATGATCAATGTAAGTAGCTCTGATTTAAAATGAGTAAATACGCCTGCATTTTCGTACAAAATAAGATCTATGCAGTTTTCAATCTCTAAATCAACGTCTTTAACTATGCTCCTTGCAGACAAAACACCAACGACTGCGCCTAAAATCACGACAAAAAAATAGAAAAAGTATAATTTTTTATTCATAGAAAACGAATCAGACACTCTATGTCTGATTCGTTCCCATAAATTTCTAAAACAATTCGTATTCATATTATATTATATTCGTTTATTGCTTAATA
>JAZQYC010000123.1:0-3257 GCA_045633285.1 Clostridia bacterium
GTAATATCTAATATTATTTTTGACGTAGTTTTTCAATAGTTGATATTGCGCCCGTAATGGTATCCTCGTAGGCGTCGTGACCGTATTTATCAACCTCGGCTTTATTTTTTGCTCCGTGAGTCAGACAACCTGCTCCGCCAATGCAACCCTGCGTGCAAGCCATACCCTCTATGAAGTTAGCGTCAAGCACGTTTTTATTAAGCTTAAGTAGAGCGATCCTACATTCCTCGATGCCGTCACACACACAGGGCTTGAATGAGAAATCGTTATCTAAGCCGTGCTCTTTTAAACCTTGGCGAATTGCATCGGTAAGTCCGCCTGATCTTGCAAATATTCTTCCAAAATACGATGCGTTATCAAGCAAGCCCTCGTCAAGCGTAGTAATAT
Source organism: Clostridia bacterium (assembly GCA_045633285.1). GTDB lineage: Bacteria > Bacillota > Clostridia > Christensenellales > RUG350 > RGIG2224. Next base: position 388 of record JAZQYC010000123.1, read on the forward strand.
CTATTTCCTTGCTGTCGAATAAGGCCTGTAATTCCTCGAAGGTAATTACGCAGTCTACGTATTTAGATACCTCTTCTCTCTGATATTCAGCTTTTTTAGCCGTACAAGGTCCTATAAAAACGACTTTTGCATTTTTATCCGTTTCTTTCACGTATTTTGCGATCGTCGCCATAGGGGAAAGATTGTGCGAAACGTATTTAGTAAGATGAGGGAAAAATTTTTCAACGTACGATACGAATGCAGGACAACACGAGGATGCCAGCATGCCTTTTTCTGCAAGCTCCTTAGATTCATCGAAAGCTACCATATCTGCGCCAAGAGCGGCCTCTACGGTAGTGAAAAATCCTAGCTTTTGTATTCCTTTAATAACCTGACCAAGCTTAGCATATCTGAATTGGCTCGATATTGATGGAGCAATTACGGCGTACACCTTGTATTTAGTATTATTCTCGCTTTTCTTGATAATATCAATAACGTCAAGTATAAAGGACTTATCTATAATTGCGCCGAATGGACATTGATATACGCACGCTCCGCAGGCAATACATTTTTCATCGTTAATTTTTGCCGCTCCGTCCTCGTTCATTGAAATTGCCTTGATTTTGCAAGAGTTTTCACAAGGACGTATTAGGTTGGCAATAGCAGAGTATGGACAAGCCTTTGCGCAAGCGCCACATTCAACGCATTTAGCTTTATCAATATGAGCAACGTGGTTACGGTCAAGGTAAATAGCGTCTTTAGGACAAGCGTCGATGCAACGATGAGCCAAACAGCCTCGACAGTTTTCGGTTACGACGTGTCCGGCTGTTGGGCATTCGTCGCAAGCAATATCAATTACTTGAATGACGTTTTTTACGTTAGGATCGCCACCCATAGCTATCTTGACTCGTTCTGCGTTGATTGCTCGCTCCTTGTATACGCAACATCTTGTTTCAGGTTTTTTTCCGGGGCTTATTACCTGAGGAATATTTAGAATATTCTGCGTCAGGGTATCGTTCCATGCGTGTTTTGCTACCTCGCGCAAAACCTTGTATTTGAGGAGTTGTACTTTTGTATCGAATTTATGCATAGTTCGTCCTTTTAAAAATAACTTAATTTAACCCTTTTTCCCATTTCAGTAAGAGCTTTGCTCAAATCTTCAACGAGGTTCATTTTTATATTAAAATTGATAGGAAGCTCAGGATTCTGATGCGCGGGATTTATTGCTCTTCCTACAAAAAAGTTAATATCGGTTGCTTCTTCAAACAAATGCTGACAGAGAAGTGACGCTCCGTCGTGTTTAAAGCTCCATTTTTTGTAGCATTCGTTGTCGAGTAGGTAATCGTTTGCGTATTCTACTACCTTGTTTACCGTAATCACGCCCTCGGTTACTAAGTCCACCCCTTCAAGCGTGGCGATAGGGGGAACGTCGGAACGCTCGAAAGAAAGAGAGGCTTTGATAGGCTTATTAAGGTATTTTGAAACCAAAGACGCCGTAGTACCACCGCATACTATATGCTTACCCTCCTTAGAGAAAAAGAGTGATAGCATACGCTTATCGTCGTCACGGTGTGTGGGCGGGCCAAAAACTATGTTTACAGGCTCACGCTTGCGTATACGTATCACACAAGCCGTGGCGTCGTCGCCCGGTTCTCCGCCGTAAAGCTTAAACACCTCGTCTATCAAAATAGTGGCGTACGTTTTAGCCGTATATCCGACGTGAGCGATATTTTGCATAAACTCAGCTATATCTGAGCGTTGCCAACCAAAGTTATAGGTTTTTCCAAGTCCTGCGTGAGGACAACCGTCGCTCATCGCTATAAACATATCGTTTTCTTGAAGCTGTATAATAGATTTGTAGATCTTTTTATTTCCAACTACGATCTCTTCCTTTTCGTATTCAGTAACCTCGTAATTGCGTAAAAAGATAACGTGAGGATTGTCGTACTGAATGAGCTCTGCAATCTCGTTGTTTATGAGATTGATTATGGTAAAGGTAGAGTATGCAACGCCACGGATAGAGCATATAGGGAGAGTCGCTGCAATAGTTTCAACGCAGTCCTCTATGCTTAATCCCTCTGCCATCATAGTAGAAATAATTTTGGAGGTAAGGGTGGACATTATGCTTGCTTTAACGCCACTGCCCATTCCGTCTGCTAAAACGATAATTTGTGAGTTCTCGTTATTAACTACGTCAACGTGATCTCCGCACAATTGCTCGCCTACGTGATTGACGCTTTTGTAACCGATATCGGCACACAGATCATTCATCATCTTTTATAGACTCCTTGAGCTTTGTGAGCGCGATCTTGGTTTCAGCAGCCGTCTCGCCTAGAAGCGATGCGATTTCCTGAACGATACGCATTTGCTTTTCGACGACCTTATCAGCAACCTCAATGGTATTACGACTGATTACCTCTTTCTTTTCTTTTTCATTTTCCTTATCCGTTATATCGCGAATAATTCCTATAAGCAGTCTTGAAGCGCTGTCGTATACGACGGTTTGCTCAACGTATTTTTTGTATTCTGCAAGATATTCTCGACTAGCCTTGACAGTCTTTTTAGTTTGGAGCACCTGCATATAGAGCTTGGGGTTAAGTATTCTTATTACAGACTGTCCGAGAATATCTCGATTTGATTTTACGTTTACCATTTCAAGAGCAGACCTGTTGATTTGTTGAATCTCAAGCTGGTCGTTAAGAACTATAAGTCCGTAAGGACTGTTTTTTACGATGCAGTCCGAAAAGCTTTCGGCTTTTTCTTTAAGGAAAGGCAAGCACATAGACGGCTCAGCCTTACCTTGATATATTGCAATAGCTTTTTCTCTGCAAGTGTTGTATCCGCACGAACCGCAGTTCAATTCGTCTTCCTTGCTTTTTTTGCCCATTTCT
>JAZQYC010000124.1:0-1068 GCA_045633285.1 Clostridia bacterium
CCACGAAAGTAGCCACACGAGATAATCGTTGATAGGCATACCCCCGAGACCTATAAGAATCGATCCCCTCAGCTCCACAAAAGGAACCGCGGATACGAAAAACAAGGTAATATAATCGTTGCCAAAAAGGCTTCTGAAAAATTCTACTATGGTTTCAGCCATTTATATCTCCAAGAAAAATATTCTTTAATGATTATAAAATAAATAATTGCAATTGTCAACACAAGAGGTTATAATATATTTATGCACAAGATCATAGGCGCTATGCGCAGAGCAATCAAAAACTACAAAATGATATCGGACGGAGACAAAATAGCCGTTGGCGTTTCAGGTGGAAAGGACAGCTTAGCCCTTTTGACCGCGCTTGCCTTTTATCGCAAGTTTTCTCCTGAAAAATTCGATCTCGTTGCCGTCACCATAGATCTCGGATTCGAGGGCGCAGACGAAAAGCTCAATAAGGTAAAAGAGTACTGTGACGGACTTGGCGTGGAATTCGTCGTTGAAAAGACCGATATCGCAAGAATCATATTCGAGGAGCGCAAGGAAAAAAGCCCCTGCTCTCTTTGCTCCAAGATGCGCCGAGGGGCGCTTCACACGGTGGCAGGAAGGCTTGGTGCAAACAAGGTAGCTCTCGGTCATCACGTAGACGACGTGCTCGATACCTTTTTGCTCTCCTTTATCTACGAGGGCAGACTATCGACCTTTAAGCCCGTCACCTATCTGTCAAAGGCAGACGTAACGGTCATAAGACCCCTGATATACGTAGAAGAGGGCGATATAAAAGGAGCGACAAATCGTCACTCCTTTCCAGTCTACAAAAATCCCTGTCCTGCCGACCACCACACCGAGCGTGAATATATGAAAGAGCTCGTGGACAAGATCTGCAAGGATATACCTATCGCAAGGGACAGAATGACGAGCGCCGTCACTCACCCCGAGCGTTATAATCTATTTCCTCCTATCGAGGACTAAAAGCAAAGCAATAAAAGACCTACGAATGCAACTCCAACCGAAGCCCAGTTATTAGCCTTGGGCTTTTCTCCTATAATGAGGCTGATAATAGTGGAG
>JAZQYC010000125.1:0-2031 GCA_045633285.1 Clostridia bacterium
CTCCGACTTGTTTGCTCCCAAGATCATATCCTTCAATATTGACCCCGACAAGATTCGTGAGGTTATCGGATCTGGTGGAAAGGTTATCAATAAGATCATCGAGGATACCGGCGTTAAGATCGATATCAGCGACGAGGGAACGGTATTTATCGCAGGTACTGATTCCGAGCAGTCCGCTAAGGCTAAGGCAATTATTCTTGCAATCGCAAAAGATCCCGAGCCCGGTGATGAGTTCGAAGGAAAGGTAGTTAGAATCCTTGATTTCGGCGCATTCGTTGAGCTTGCCCCCGGAAAGGACGGAATGATTCATATATCCAAGCTTGCTAAAGAGCGCGTTGAAAAGGTTACCGACGTAGTCAATATCGACGACGTAGTAAGAGTTAAGGTGCTCAAGGTTGACGAGAAAGGAAGAATCGACCTCAAGCTCATGAATATAGTTTCCAAAAACTAAACAGTTAATTTAAATGCCGACCGATTGGTCGGCATTTTTCATATATTCGCCGAATATATTTTATTCAGGTGAATTATGAAAGAAAAGAAGATTTTAACTTATATCGTAAATTTTTCATTAGCTTTGGTTTTGACAGTCGTTGGAGCTGTTTCGTTTTCTGCTGATATTGGATCTGAAGCTACTGCGTCTGCGCCGTATTACAGCGCGCCGGGAGATGATAATTCCGTTTCATTGATGTTTAACGTGTACGGTGGTGAGGAATATTTGAACGGCATAGTGGAGACACTCAAATCGTACGGGGCAAAAGCAACCTTTTTCATTGGGGGAGTTTGGGCGATCAAGCATGAGGACTCCCTTTTGATGCTTAAAAACAGCGGTAACGAGATAGCCAATCACGGATATCTTCACCGAGATCATAAGAAAATGAACTACGAGCAAAACAAAGACGAAATCAAGACTGCTGAGCGCACGATAGAGGGTATATGCGGTATTAAAACTAATTTGTTTGCGCCTCCCTCAGGCTCTTTTTCGGATAATACGATCAAGGCGTGTGACGATCTTGGGTATAAGGTAATAATGTGGAGCAGAGACACCATTGATTGGCGTGATAAAAACGCGGATATCGTACATAAACGCGCAACAGAAAAAACTCAGGCAGGGGATCTTATTCTTATGCATCCAACCGAGCACACCTTGGAGGCGTTACCTAGGATTTTGGAGACGTTAAAAATCAAGGGTTTTGACTTTAAAACGGTAGGAGAAAGCATAATGATTGGCTAATTCTTTGACAAGGAGCTGTTTTGTGTGTATAATATAGTTATATATTAGGAGTACTATATGTATAAGACTAAAAAGTATGAAAACGGACTTACCTTAGTGCATTCGGAGATGTCCTCCGTCCGTAGCGTTGCTATTGGCGTCTACGTCAGAGCTGGTAGCGCTCAGGAGACCGAAAAAAATAACGGTATAGCTCATTTTACCGAGCATCTTCTTTTCAAGGGTACGAAAAAGCGTACTGCTTTTGAGCTTGTAAGCGAGATAGAGGATATTGGAGCGGTTATAAATGCAAGCACTTCAAAGGAGGTCACCAATTATTATACGAGCTCTCTTGCCGAGCACGCTGAGCAATGTATGGATATTCTCTCGGATATATTCTTTAATTCAGTATTTCCGAGCGAGGAGATCGAAAAAGAAAAGGGCGTAGTTCTTGAAGAGATTGCTATGTGTGACGATACACCGGACGACGTATGCTTTGATCTCGTTTCTGCTGAGTTTTATAAAGATCATCCTCTTGGTAGACCCATTCTTGGTCCTGCTGAGAACGTAAAGTCGTTTACAAAAGAGGATATTGAGGCATTTATGGCTGATTTTTATACCTCAGACGCTACCGTAATTGCAGTTGCAGGCGGAGTATCGTTTGACGAGGCTTGCAGGCTTACCGAGAAATATTTTGTGGATAACTTTGCTCGCCAAAAGCAAAACCGCAAAGAGCTCCCCGAAAATCATCCTACTAATTCCGTTGCAACTAAGTTCAAGCCTATCGAACAGGCAAACGTAGTTATTGCTTTTCCCTCTATCCC
>JAZQYC010000126.1:0-5452 GCA_045633285.1 Clostridia bacterium
GTGGTTTTTTCTGTTTAATCTTCAAAATCGTTAAAATATTCCCTATCGAAAAATTCAGACGTCGTTATACCTGCACCCTGACAAAAGTCTTTGATAGTGGATACCTTGGATCATTTCGTTCTGTCCTTGATCAGATCGTAGATTGCCGACGGGGATTTTTCACCGCCTAAAGTCGCGCTACAAATCTTTATGCCCTTTTGGTTGCAGATTTCCTTAATTCGTTTAACTATTGCATCGTTTATATTCATACCTAAAAAGCTATTGAGATAATTCTTTTTTGCAACGATAATAGGTTTGAAGACTGCTAAAGCCTGCTTCAAATATGAGCTCGGTTACGTTTTTGTCACCAAATTTTAGTTGCTCTTGAACGTAGTCCAGCCTTAACCCGTTCACGTACGCAGGAAATCCTTCTTTGACGTACTTATGAAAGACTCTTGAAATATGACCCTCTGCGTACCCAAGCGAGCGTGATAGGGATTTTAAGGTCAGTTTTTCTCTGTAATGCTCGTTTACGTAGGCTAAAATACGGTTTATAAGCTCGTCTTCTATCTTTTTTTCTTCACTTATAAGTCCGAACTCCTTTACGATCAAAGCCGTGATCATATTGAATGCCGAAAACCTTTCAAATTCCCCGACGTCTTCTATTAAAAAGTCGTTGACTATCTTCATTATAGCTTTTGCCAGATCTAAATTTATTAGGTGGACTCTTGCTAATTTTTTACCCTTTCTTATCCGATTGAATTCAGAAAGCATATTGTAGGGTATTATCAGCACCACGTTTTCTCCTTTTTGACTATCACCGTACGAGTGGACGGAAAAATTATCAATAAATACCACCGAACCGCTCTCTGCCGTAAAGCTGATTCCGTCAACTACTATTTCTTGTTTGCCTGATAGCAGAACGAAAATCTCTACGTTCTGATGAAAGTGCGACGGGAAACGATTATATCCCCTATTTGCAACGTATATACCATCCTTGCCACTTCTATGACTTTCGTAAAACTTGCTCATTTTTTTCTCCTTTATACTATAATATCATAAAATGAGAATAAATAGTAGTGTTTTTGTTATATTTTTTAAATCGATTAAGTGATAAAATAGAATTATAAGCAAAAAGCAGGAGGGGACGAAAATGTCTTTCGATATTAACCAATTAACTTTAGAAGAAAAATTCAAGCTATTGTGTGGCGTAGACGCTTGGCACACGTCGAGCGCAAACGGAAAATTGCCGATATTGCACCTTAGCGACGGGCCTAGCGGTCTTAGAAAAATCAACGAAAATGGTGAAACTATAAAGTCAACGGCAATGCCCACGATTAGTACGATTTCAAATTCTTGGAGTAGAGAATGCGCTAGATTAGACGGAGAAACGATCGCTGACGAGTGTATAATAAACGACGTTGACGTGCTTTTAGCGCCCGGCGTTAATATGAAAAGAAGTCCTCTATGTGGCAGAAACTTTGAATACTTTTCAGAAGATCCGTTTTTGGCAGGGGAGCTTGCAAAAGAGTATATAAGTGGTGTTCAAAGCAAGGGTATTGGCGCTTGCGTAAAACATTATCTTTGCAATAACTGCGAAACCGAACGTCATCACTCCAATAGCGAAGTAGACGAGCGTACCTTAAGAGAGATATATCTCCCTGCTTTTGAAAAAGCGTTGGAAGCAAAGCCTTGGACGGCAATGTGCAGCTACAATCAGCTGAACGGCGTTCAAGTTGCTGAAAACAAGAAATATCTCAAAGACTATTTGCGTGGAGAGTTTGGCTTTGACGGCTTGATTATGTCCGATTGGAACGCATATAGAACGGCTTATAAATCAGTTCAAGCGACTTTAGATTTAGTTATGCCTTATTCTGCATCTCATTACGACAATTTGGTGTATGCCTATGATAAGGGGTATATAACCGACGAACAGATAGATTTTTGTGTCCAAAACGTATTAAATCTAATAGAAAAGTGTCAGAGCAAGGCAAAGGCAAATACGACTAAGGAAGAGCGTCATCAAATAGCGGTTAAGCTTGCCGAGGAGGGTATCGTTCTTGCAAAAAACAACGACGTATTGCCGATTAAGAAAGGCAATATTACGGTTTGCTACGAAAATAGAGGTCCGTCAATCGAAATAGGTGGCGGTGGCTCATCTTTCGTTCAAACGGACTTTCCTATGCCAAAGCTATCTACTCTTTTGCAAGAAGAATTAGGTGATCGGGCAAAAATAGAGGACGTTTGGGCTTCTTTTCATTCAAGCGGTTTTTCCTCACGTTTCCAAAGTATCTACGAATCGGCTTACAGCTCCGACCTTACTATTTTGTGTCTTGGCAACGATTCTAGCGTGGAAAAAGAAACCTACGACAGGCGTAGCATAAGGCTTGCGCCTACGCAAGAGGACGTTATAATAAATACGGCAAGGTATGCTAAAAAATTAGTAGTCGTCATTTATGCAGGTAGCGCGATCGACGTTAGCGCTTGGATCGACAAGGTCGACGCAGTAATTTTTGCAGGCTTTTCGGGCGAGGGAGTTATGGAAGCGCTTGCAAATATTTTGACGGGCAAGGTTTCGCCCAGCGGTAAGCTTTCCGAGACCTATCCCGCTTGCATTGAAGATGTCCCTGCCAAAATCGACGCTTGCAATATAAATATGAGATATACCGAGGGTGTTTTCATCGGTTATAGGTATTACGATACCTATGACGTTCCCGTTGCTTTCCCGTTTGGTCACGGCTTGTCTTACGCTAACTTTGAATATTCTAATTTGAAGATCAATAAGATAACTGAAACCGACTACGAGGTAAGCTACGACGTTACTAACCTCTCAAACGTTGACGCTAAAGAAGTTTCCCAATTATACGTAAAAGACGTAATCGCTACGGCTTCTAGACCTGAAAAGGAATTAAAGGGCTTTTCTAAAGACCTAATAAAGGCAGGAGAGACCAAAACTATTACTATTAAACTCAACTCTCGCTCGTTTGCATTCTGGAACGTCTCACTTGATAAGTGGTTCGTTGAAAACGGCGCATTTGAGATTTTGATAGGAGCATCTTCTAAAGATATTCGCCTTAAAGGTCGAATCAATATCGCCCTTGACGAATCGGAGCAACCCTCTCCGTCTTGTTGTGTTGCTAAATAAATGCTATTAGCTTATCAATAGAAAAGCTAAGCTATAGTCCGTTCCGACCTTCAAATTGACCTTCTATTCTTTGAGAAATTATCAAATAGACTTGACAAAGATGGAAAAATGGACTAAAATGATAAAAAACGATGATGGAATGAAGTAACGCTTCTAAGGATCAGAGAGAGAACGGTTGGTGTGAGTTCTCACGAGGTGGCGCGAAAGGACCGATCCGGAGTTTCTGCGGTGAACGGAGTAGTCGCAGACGGTAGCCCCGTTACGAGCGCAAAGAGTAAAAAATCAAGGTGGAACCGTGCAATTTCAGCACCCTTGACGGAGATTTCCGTCAAGGGTTTTTTTCACCAAAAGGAGTTTTATATGAAAATTATTTACAAAGACGGTAGTGTCGCGGAGGCTTCTCCCGAGCAGGAGCTTGAGGTTATCAGACATAGCGCTGCGCATATTCTAGCTCAGGCTGTCAAGAGACTTTATCCCCACGCAGATTTTGGTTACGGTCCTGCTACCGAAAAGGGCTTTTATTACGACGTAGATCTCGGCGAGACCAAGCTCACGGACGAGGATCTTGCAAAGATCGAGGTTGAAATGAAGAAGATCGTCAAGGAAAATCTTCCTATCAAGCCCTTTATCCTCGAGAGAAACGAGGCTATAAAGTTCATGGAGGAGCGTGAGGCTAAATACAAGGTCGAGCATATCTCGGATATTGACGAGGGAGAGGAGATATCCTTTTTCCAGCAGGGCGAATACGTTGATATGTGCGTAGGTCCTCACCTTTGCTATACCAAGGCACTCAAGGCGTTCAAGATTACCCGTCAGTCGGGAGCTTATTGGAAAAACGACAAAAACAACAAGATGCTTACCCGTATCAACGGCGTTGCTTTCCGCTCTCAGGAGGAGCTTGACGCATATATGAAGCTTATGGAAGAGGCTGAAAGACGCGACCACCGTAAGATCGGCAAGGAAATGGGGCTCTTTATGCTTTGCGACGAAGCTCCGGGCTTTCCTTTCTTTCTTCCCAAGGGTACTGCGCTCAAAAACGCTCTTATAGATTATTGGAGAGAGATACACGCAAGAGAAAATTACGTAGAGGTATCCACTCCTCTTATTATGAATCGCAAGCTCTGGGAGACGAGCGGACATTGGGATCACTACAAAGACAATATGTATTCCACCACGATAGACGAAGAGACCTTCTGCGTTAAGCCCATGAACTGCCCGGGTGGCGTTATGGTATACAGAAGCAACCTCCACAGCTACCGTGAGCTTCCTATTCGTATGGGCGAGCTAGGTCTCGTGCACAGACACGAATTAAAGGGCGCGCTTCACGGACTTTTCCGTGTTCGTTGCTTCACTCAGGACGACGCTCATATCTTTATGAGACGTGAGCAGATCACGGACGAGATCGTAGGCGTAGTTGGTCTTATCAACGAGGTTTATAATAAGTTTGGCTTTAAGTACAGCGTAGAGCTTTCTACCCGTCCCGAGAACAGCATGGGCTCTGAGGAGGATTGGGAGGCAGCTACCGAGGGCTTGAAGGGCGCTCTTGAAAAGCTCAATCTTCCTTACGTTATCAACGAGGGAGACGGCGCTTTTTACGGACCGAAGATCGACTTCCACCTCGAGGATTCTATCGGAAGAACGTGGCAATGCGGTACTATTCAGCTTGATTTCCAGATGCCTCTTAACTTTAACTTAGAATACACCGACGAGACGGGAGCAAAACAAAGACCTATCATGATTCACCGCGTATGCTTCGGCTCGATCGAGCGCTTTATCGGTATACTTACCGAGCACTTTATGGGCAAATTCCCCGTATGGCTCGCTCCCACTCAGGTTAAGGTCCTTACCCTTCCCGGTCAGAGCACGGAATTTGCAGAGAGCGTTTACGCTAAGCTCAAGGCTGAGAGAGTCAGAGTCGAGCTTGACGACAGAAACGAGAAGATCGGTTACAAGATTAGAGAGGCTCGTCAGGTAGACAGAGTACCTTATATGGTAATTATCGGCGCAAGTGAGATCGAGAACGGCACGGTATCGGTAAGATCAATGGCTACGGACGAGACTGTTACCATGACTGTAGACGAGTTTATTGCTAAACTCAAGCACGAGATCAAAGAAAGAGTATAAAAGAAAGAGTATAATATGTATTACGTTGGTATAGACGTTGGCGGAATGAGCGTCAAATGCGGTATAGTCGACCCCACGGGCAAGATCGTTGCCAAGGGAAGAATTATCACCGATCTTTCGCTCGGGCAAGCGAGGCTCGTTGAAAATATCGCCGAAATGATAAAAAATACGGCAACTGACGCCGGCATAGACAAGTCTGAGTTC
>JAZQYC010000127.1:0-2333 GCA_045633285.1 Clostridia bacterium
AAAGAGCCGCGTTAGTTGCGCTTTGTCTGACCTCGGATCTATCTCCGTCAAAAGAATATTCGTGTACGTCAATTCTTTCTCTCGATCCTACGCCAATAAATACTCTGCCACCGTTTTCTTCTCCGCCGTAATTTTCCGCATATCCCGTCGTGGACAGGGCGTAATCGTTATACTTATGATCAAGTATTCCGCAAGCCATTTCGTACGCTGTCTGACTGCTTACTGCGGTATAGTCTGCAAGAGTATCCCTTTTTACTCCAAGAACTTTCATCTTTGCTTGATTTGAGTAGCAAACGAGCCCCTCGGAAAAAACCTCGCTCGCGCCCGGAATGCTCACGATAGAATCAGCTATCATACCTCCCGTCAAGCTTTCTGATACGCCAAGCGTCTTATTTTGCAGTTTCAAGATATCAATTACGTATCTTGCAAGTGAAATATCAACGTCGGAGTATATCTTTTCCTCAAGGGAATTAAAAATCTGATTGGTCAGCTTTCTTGCCTCGCTTTTACTTAAAGTGGACGTATCTATCTTGACCGTATTGTCACAGCATACGGTTTTGACGTATACGCCAACTCCTGTTGACGAGGTGATCTTTTCAAGCTTTTCTTCTATATCAGATCTTTTTCCAAAAGCCTTGAAAACTATTTGAGAGCCTATTTCGTCCCAAAAATCCTTGTTCATTATTTATCGTCTTCTTTTGTCTTAGCTTTTTTGCCGAGCATGTCCTCGCCTATTAAGACGCTTCTGTTATTCCAGATGTAGTTCCAGCCTGAGAAGATCGTGAGAATGATTGAAATAGCGTATAATACGTATCCGATCCACAAAAAGCCTATCCACCAGCCTGCAATTACAGGAATCATCATAAGTACGGGAGCGGTAATGTCTTGAGCAAGAGTCTTGAGCTTGCCGTAGGTATCAGCTGCGATAGTCGTGCCCGTTCCAGCCGCGCATTGACGAAGAGCAGCGACCAAGAATTCTCTGGTAAGTATCAAAAGCATTCCGATCGAGCCGTAAGGAGCAGGAATTATATCTCCACGCTCAATAACAAGCAAAAACGCAGCAACGACCAAGATCTTGTCTACGATTGGATCAAGGAACTTACCAAAGGTCGTAACGCAGTTATATTTACGAGCAACGTATCCGTCAAGGAAATCCGTACTTGCCGCTATTACGTATATAATAGTTGCTACCCAAAAAGCCCAATCTACGTTAAGTAGATAAAAAATCACCATAACGGGCACTAAAAGTAGTCTTGATAGCGTGATCTTATTCGCTGCATTCATCTGTCATCTCTCCTTTTAGGTCGTAACCGACCGCATTTGTAATTTTAACGTTATAAAACTCTCCAACTAATGGACAAATATTTGACGTAAAGAAGACCTTACCGTCTATATCAGGCGCTTGATACTCGCATCTTCCATAGAACATCTGCATATCCTCGTCGATTCCCTCGTACAACACCTTGAGTGTTTTACCTATGTAATCAAGATTTTTGACGAAAACGGTCTGCTGTTGAGCAAGGAAAGCCCTAGCAAGTCTATTATCCTTTTCAACCTCGTCGATCTGAGGCTTCATATCGTAGGACGCCGTTCCTTCTTCTCTTGAGTATGCAAAGAATCCAACGTTGTCAAGCTCCTGTTCCTTTATGAAATCAAGAAGCTCCACTACGTCCTCCTCGCTCTCTCCCGGAAAACCAACCATAAAGGTCGATCTGATAGCAAAGCTTGACGATTTTGATCTGATTCTTTTGATCATATCAATCGCCTGAGCCTTATTATTTCTTCTTCTCATAGCACGAAGCATACGGTCAGAGCAATGCTGAAGCGGTATATCAAGATATTTGCATATCTTAGGATTTTTGTCTACGTAATCAAGAAGCTCGTCCGAGATCAGCTCGGGATAGCAATACAGTAGTCTGATCCACTCAACGTCAAGCTCAGTTAGCTTGTCCAAAAGATCAATAAGGGCGTATTTGCCGTATATATCCTTTCCGTATCTCGTGGTATCCTGAGCAACGAGAATCAATTCTCTTATACCCTGCTCACTGATCAGTCTTTTCGCTTCCTCGACTAACTCTTCGATGGGAATAGATCTATACGCTCCTCTTATTGAGGGAATAGCGCAGAATGCGCATTTATTATTGCATCCATCGGCAATTTTGAGATAAGCGTAGTGAGGTGGCGTAGTCAATACTCTCTCTCCGCTCTGAGGCTTATAATCGCTCTCACAAACGGATAAAATATCGGAATTTTGATCAAGAGCAAGAACAGCGTCTACCTCAGGAATCTCCTTAATAAGCTCGCCCTTGTATCTTTGAGCAAGACAACCCGTA
>JAZQYC010000128.1:0-3015 GCA_045633285.1 Clostridia bacterium
CGCTACCAATAACGAAATAATCAGATACTACCGTAAGATGATCAATCTTGAGCATGATAATATCGCTTGCCTTTTTGTCCGACATCAGCTTGGCTGACAGATTAGCTAATTCTTTACTTTCCATATTGCTCCTCATTTTAAATAATATTCACATGCATCTTTTGTAAGATGATAAATTTCTCTTCCTTTTTCCATAAGGTATTCGTCCGTCCTTTTAAGACAAGCCAAAAATCCTTCCTTAAGATCGGCTCTGAGCTTATTCCTAAGCTCCTCAACCCCCTCAAAATCTCTGCTTTTCTCGGTCATATCAGCGCAATATATAAGCATTTCGAGCTTACTCATATCGGGCTTTGCCGTAGTATGATATTTGATCGCAGATACCACCTCTTCACTATGCCCCATACGCTCTGCCGTATTTGCTCCGCTAAACTGATGAGCAACGGGACTACCTATAGCGTCAGATGGTACGCCGTCTATACCATCCGAATTCTTTTCCACGTCGTGAAGCATCGCGCTCTCAAACACGAGCCTTGGATCAAGCCCGATCCGTCTATTGAGCTCAAGCGCCCATACCGCGCATCTGACTGAATGATCGTAGGTCTTTTTTGTAAGCTTACCCTTTAACCATTCAACAAGCTCTGATCTATAAAAGCCCGTTTCATTCACGTAATCAAGCACCGTTTGCGGAATATACTCTGATACGTCAACGCCAAGTGAGATCAAATATCTTAATTCGCTCGACGATATATTTTGCCCGATATAGGGAAGATTTATGATATTTCCACCAAGGCTTCTTGCTTTCCTCTCAGCTATTTCAAGATCAAGCTCTCTACCCTCTCTTGGATACACTACGATAGAGACCTCTTTTAAAAGCTCCTCGGGCATATACCACGAAAAAAGATCAGCCATGCTGTCTCCGCCTATAAGGTAAAATAATTCAGCGGACGGATAGTCAATTTTTAGTCTACGAACGGTGTTGATAGCGTAGCTTTTTTGAGTGTTGTCCCTTTCGACAGTGGAGACGATTTCGCTCGGAAAGGCTAATTTACACATATTTACCCGATGCTCGAAATCTACCATCTCAGCGCCGTTTTTGTGAGGAGGATAATACGAGGGTATAACGATATAGCCGTCAAGGTCAAGCATCTGCTTGGCACGGCTAAGCGCTTGAATATGCTCGTTGTGAGGCGGATTAAACGCTCCGCCAAAAATCCCTATCCTTTTCATTAACCCAAAAGCCCCAAAAATATAAATGCCGATGGCAAAACTTATATAATTAGTTTAACACATCGGCAAGTTAAAATCAATACTTTGACAAAACATTAGACTAGTTTAGCCATTTCTTTTTTGAGGCGTGAGAGTATTTTTTTCTCAAGCCTTGATATATACGACTGAGATATACCCATCATGTCGGCAATCTCCTTTTGTGTCCGCTCCTCTCGTCCCATAAGCCCAAATCTAAACTCCATGATAGTACGCTCTCTTTCACTAAGTTTCAAGAAAGATTTTTTGAGCATTTCTCTCTCAACGGAGCTTTCGATATCCTTGTATATTACGTCAGCGTCAGTACCAAGAATATCACTTAAAAGAAGAACGTTTCCCTCCCAATCGGTATTAAGAGGCTCGTCAAAGGAAACCTCACTCCTTATCTTGCTCATTTTGCGCAGATACATCAGAATTTCGTTTTCGATACACCTGCTTGCATACGTTGCAAGCTTGATCTTTTTCTCTGCGTTGAAGGAGTTAACCGCCTTTATAAGACCAATCGTTCCCACCGATATCATATCCTCCATATCAATGCCCGTGTTTTCAAATCTTTTGGCTATGTACACGACGAGCCTGAGATTACGCTCGATAAGCTGAGCCTTGGCATCGGGATCGCCAGATGAAAGCCTTGCTAAACACTCCTCCTCTTCCTCTTTTGAAAAAGGCTGAGGCAGAGCCTCTCCTCCGCACATATAATTTAGCATCTTGTCCTCTAAAAGGCTGAGATCTATCGTTTTCAGGAGCTTCATAATAATTCTTTTAAAAATATTCATATCAGTATCCTCTATGTAAAATCAATTTATTTTCCCCTATGATCCCCTCAGAGAATACGAGAGGAACGTCCTTTAGCGACTTATTCTCAAATTCAAGCAAGGGTAGCTTGTATATCTCAAATATTTTCTCTCCTGTTGCTGTCTTTACGAGAACGTAATCGTCAAGGCTATAATATCTCAAGTCCTTTTTTAGATTGATTGAAGCAAAAATCACCCCTTGACCCTTATACGTTATCTCGTTTCCGCTATCAACAAAGCTATCAAGGCTAATTTTTGCTCCATTTTTGTTAATTACTGTCGCATACGAGGCTCGTTTGGTTACCCTTAGCTTAATATACTCTACGCTCTGCCATATAAGGTAAGAAAAAACGACAGATCCACCAAGTATACAAAATGTCAATTCCTCACACGAATATATGCGACCAATAAACGAAAAGCTATTTAATAATGCACTCACTCCTCCTGCTAAGCAAAACGAGCAGGCGTAAAACACAACTAAAGTAATCATAAACGTTTTAAATCTGACTCTGCCCGTCAGACAAAAGGCTATCAAGACCGCAGATAGAAGCTTGATCGCAAGGCACGCAATATCAGTTACCTTGACGGTTGGCAAAGCGACACCAAGAATCGTGCTCAAAAGCACGGGCAACAACTGTCTTTTCCAGCTTGAATTAAAGCCTATCAGCCTTTTGGTTGCCTCTAAAATTACGGAGTTTGCAATTAGGTTATTTGCAATAACGAGTTCTATATAAACCATAGCTCACCTCGTCACCATATTAACATTTTATTATTGGCGCACTTTTTATATAACTGTCGAAAATAATATTTTTTGGGAATAAAAAAATCACTACCTCGGTAGTGATCAAAGATCGTCTACGTCCTGCTCGGGCGTTTCGTTTTTGTCCTTTGGCACACCTGTATACGAGCCGAGCACGTCGCTTAAAATTTTTTTCTTCTTGTTTTTCATATTCATAAT
>JAZQYC010000129.1:0-1784 GCA_045633285.1 Clostridia bacterium
GAGCGTAGCTCGACTCTCGATCACGGCAAAAAGTATCGTATTGATAAACCCGTTGTTCATTACGGCGGATCGCACGTGCAGGGCGCAAGCGCAAACAAGCCCGGCAACGCTATAACGGGCTTTATATCGAGAAAATTCGACGTCAATTACGTTAATCTCGGCTTTTCCGGAAACGCTCTTAGTGAGCAGGAAATGGCAAAATATATCGTATCGCTCGATCCCTCTCTCGTTATACTTGAGAACGATCACAACGCGCCGAACGCCGATTGGCTGAGACGCTATCATTACGCATTTTACGAGACTATCCGAAAGGCTTTGCCAAGCGTTCCCGTGATCATGGCGAGCAAGCAGGACTTCTATAACTGTAGCTATTACGTCAAAAAGCAGTCCGAAAACGTTGAAAGACGCAAGGTCATTATGGAAAGCTATCAAAGAGCAAGAGAGAGCGGTGACGAAAACGTTTATTTCGTGGACGGAAAGACTATGTTCTCAGGCGATTTCAGCAGAGATTGTACTCTTGACGGCTGTCATCCGAACGATCTTGGATTTTATCGTATTGCAAGGAAATTCATTTCCGTTATATCAAAAAACGAATTATTAAAATAAAAAAAGGGGTGTAGTATGAATTACTGTACAATCAGCAAGAACGAGTATGCAAAAAGAGTGCAGGCGCTCAAAGAGCAAATGGCAAAGGACGGGGTTGACCTCGTAATGGGCTTTTCCAATCTTTTGGAGATAGGTATCGTCAGATATTACTGTGGATTTGCTCCCGTTAACGAAAGCTCGGCTATTATCGTGCCCTTGGAGGGTGAGGTAACCGTTTGTAGCGGACAGGCAAGCTTTGACTACTGTGAGATAATGAACAGTCTCGAGGGTAGCGTCATCAAGATATTCCCCGAGATAGGCGAGGTAAGCGGATTCGAGTACGACACCGAGGGTCAGCTTGACTTTGCAGAGTATTTTGCCGAGCTTAAGGCAAAGTATAACGTTAAAAAGATCGGACTTATCGGCAAGCTCATTTTCCCTGCCGTTATATACAACAAGCTCACCTCCGTATTCGAGGGAGTTGAGATCGTTGACTATGATAGCGTGCATTACGAACAGCGTATCATGAAGAGCGACGAGGAGATCGAGGTGCTCAAGACCAACTGGGAAATGGTTACCAAAACCTTTGAGGCAGTAGTGCCCAAGATCAAGGTAGGTATGACCGAAAGACAGATACAGGCGCTTTTTGAATACGAAATGCTCAATCTTGGCGCAGAGAGCTACGTTCAGGCGTTTGCTCCGATGGTGGCTACGGGAGAGAAAAATTCCTATATTTCGATGTGCAGAAACACTCTCAGAAAGATCAAGGAGAGCGAGATCATCAATCTTGCTGCCGGAGTAAGCTACGAGGGCTATAACGGTATAATCTGTTCACCGCTCGTGCTTGGCGAGATTCCTCAGAAGATAAAAGACGCTGTAATGTGCGCTTACGACGCGCTCAATTACGCTTCAAGCAAGATGAAGGCTGATACTCCCTGCGATATCGTATTGAACGCATACACCGAGTATCTGACCAAATACGGCTACATAGAGTATTGTCCGTACGGCTCGCTTCACTCGACGGGTATGCTTGAGTGCGAAGCGCCCGTATTTTCGGTAGAGAATAAGAGAATAATCAAGGAAAACATGGCTATTTGCATAGACGCTTATTTCAAGGGCATGGAGTGGGGTAGCTTCAGAGTAGAGGACTGCTACCTTATCACCAAGGACGGCGCAAAGCGTATGACCACCTACAACGA
>JAZQYC010000130.1:0-8186 GCA_045633285.1 Clostridia bacterium
TCTCGAAAAGCTCCACGTTATCACGGGTAAGAGCTTCAAAGAGATCAATATTATCGGTGGCGGTGGACAGAACAGCTATCTTTGCAAGAAGACGGCAGACGTCTGCGGTGTTAAGGTAACGGCAGGTCCGTTCGATGCAACCGCTCTTGGTAATATGGCGGTACAGCTCGTGAGCCTTGGCGCGATCAAGGATCTTGCCGAGATTCGTAAGGTGATTAGGGAAAACGAAAAGGTCAACGTTTATTTGCCCGAGGCAAATCTTGACGAGGCTTACGCAGAATTTTTAAAAGTAATAAACGCTTAAGGAGAAAATATGAAACAGTCAATTAACGATCTTATCAATATATCGACCTACGCAGGTAACCGCGTAGACTACACTCAGGGCGGAGGCGGAAATACCTCCGTTAAGTGTGACAACGGTCTTATGCTTATCAAGGCTTCGGGATTCCGCTTGATAGACATCACGGAAAACACGGGCTTCGTTGCAGTAGATTGCAAGAAGATTAAGGATTATTACGCATCGGTCGATCTTTCGGTAAAAAAAGATTACGAAAAGGAGAGCGCTGAGGTATCCAAGGGCTCGGTAGTCGAGCTTGAGGGACTTCCCGTGCTTCGTCCGAGCGTTGAGGTAGGCTTCCACGCAATACTCAAAAAGTACGTCGTTCACACCCATTCGGTGTACGCTAACCTCATTACTTGCGCTATAAAGGGAGAGAGCCTTGCAGAGAAGATATTCGACGGAGCTGACTACGGCTATATATTCTTGCCTTACATCAATCCCGGATTTACCCTCACTCTCAAGATGAAGGACGCTATTTCCGAGTACGAGAAAAAGACGGGCAAGTATCCCGAGGTTATCTTTATGAAGAACCACGGTCTCGTAATCAACGCTGACACGGTAGAAAGAGTTAAAGCGCTTCACACCGACGTTAACGACAGAATTATGAAGTACTTTGATCTTCCCGATAATTTCAGACAGGCTGAGCTTAAAGAGGATAACGGTGCTTTCGTATCGGAGACTGCAAACGTTGCAAAGTATATGAAGGAGCTTGATTTTACCAAGGATCTTCTCGACAAGTATCCCTTGTATCCCGATCAGCTCGTATATCTGAACAACTTGATTGCAAACACTCCTGAAAAAATGGTGGTTGACGGTGGAGTAAGATACAACTGCGAGCTAAAGGAAGCAAGAACGCTTGAAGAGACCTTCGCAGCATATCTTTTCGTAGTTGCAAACCTCAAAAAGGCAGGACTTGAGATCTCCGTTATGAATGAGGAAGAGGTCGGCTTTATCAACGGCTGGGAAGCAGAAAAATACCGTAGATCGGTAGCAAAATAAAGCGTTTATAATCACGGCAAAAGCTGATTTTGCCGTGATTTTTTTAAAAAATGCGCATAAAGCTCGTATTTTCGCTATTTTGTTGACATAAAGATAGCCTTATTATATAATAATCATATTGATTTGGGGAAAATATGTATAGAGCCTTTTTCAAAAGATTCATAGATATAGTAGTGTCGTTTTGCGCGCTCTGCGTTCTTTTGCCGATCTTTTTTGTCTTGATCGTGACCGTAGCTATCTTTTTGGGTAGACCGGTATTTTTCAAGCAGGTAAGACCGGGTAAGGATTGCAGACTCTTTTACATGTGGAAATTCCGCACTATGACGGACGAAAGAGGGGCAGACGGAGAGCTTCTTCCAGACGATATTAGACTTACTAAATTTGGAAGATTTATGAGAGCGCTCTCTCTTGACGAATTGCCCCAGCTCTGGAATATTTTAAAGGGCGATATGAGCATCGTAGGACCTCGCCCTCAGCTCGTTAGCGATATGGTGTTTTTGGACGACGTAACGAGACGCCGTCAGAGCGTGACCCCTGGGCTCACGGGATACGCTCAGGTCAAGGGCAGAAACAACGTTCCTTGGGACGAAAAGTTCAAAAACGACCTCAAATATATAGAAAAGATTACCTTTTGGGGCGATCTCAAGATAGCATTTTTGACGGTTGGCAAGGTTTTTTCGGCTAAGGACGTATCTCCGATCGGCTCTCCCGCAGGCGAGCCATATTGTGATTATTTGTTCAGAATGGGCAGAATAACCAAGGAGCAATACGACGAGGGTACTACGCTCGCAAGAGGTTTGATTGAAGAATTTGAGAGGTCTAAGTCTTGAAATTTTCCCTTTCTATGTGTGTATACGGCGGTGACGATCCCGTTTGGTTTGATAGGGCGCTCGAGAGCGTTTTTTCGCAGAGCCTTCAAGCTGACGAGGTCGTTCTTTGCGTTGACGGACCGATTGGACGGGAATTAGAGGACGTGATAGAAAGATACGCGCGTGAAGAACTCAAGGTAATAAGGCTTGAAAAAAATATGGGGCACGGAGAAGCGAGAAGAGCGTCGGTGTCTTCGTGTAGCTATCCCATCGTTATGATAATGGACGCTGACGATATAGCGTGCAGGGATAGATTCAAGCTTCAGATCGAGGCGTTTGAGAGCGATCCCGAGATAGACGTTCTCGGCGGACAGATAGAGGAATTTATAGGCGAAGAGAATAATATTATAGGAAAGAGGACCGTTCCTGAAAAGGATAGCGATATCAAGCTCTATATGAAAAAAAGATGTCCTTTCAATCAGCAGACCGTAGCATTCAAAAGAGATATCTACGAAAGAGCAGGCGGATATCTTGATTGGTATATGGAGGAGGACTATTATCTGTGGGTGAGAACGTTTTTAAACGGTGCAAAATTTGCTAATCTGCCACAAACTCTTACTCTAGCCAGAATGAGCGCGGACAGCTATAAAAGACGAGGCGGATGGAAATATTATAGAAGCGAGAGAGATTTTCAGAAATATCTCAGAAAAAATGGTATAATAAGCGCCTTTGATTATTTGCGAAACATATCTAAAAGGTTTATAATACAAGTACTGATGCCAAGTAGTCTTAGAGGCTATCTGTTTAAAAAATTTGCAAGGGAAAGATCTTAATGGATAAGCTAAAGGGCGTTATCGTAACCAACGCGTATTACAGCACTGATAATACCTCTCTTCAAGCAGAGAGAATGAGAGCCGAGCTTGAAAAGCTCGACGTTGACGTCACCGTTATTAAAAACAGCGGTGCGTTTTGTAGTGTTTCAGACGACTACGAGACGGAGTTTAGTTTTGACTTTGCCGTATACTTTGACAAGGATATTCTAGTTGCAAGAGCAATGAAAAAGGCAGGCGTCAGAGTATTCAATCAGCCCGAGGCTATCGAGGCGTGTGACGACAAAATGGTTACCTTTATGAGCTTAGATAAGGAGAATATTTCCTTTCCGACTACGGTATCGGGATCTTTTTCTTACCGTGAGGTAGAGGAGTTAGACGAGACTTATCTCAACGAGGTGGAAAAAATTATCGGCTCGTATCCTATGGTCGTTAAGAAAAACAGCTCTTCACTTGGCGCGGGAGTTTATCTTGCTCAGACGAGAGAGGCGCTTAGAGAAAAGCTCAAGGAGCTGTCGGGAGAAAGATATCTCGTACAGGAATTCGTCAGAGAATCAGCAGGCAAGGATATACGTATAATAGTAGTAGGAGGCAAGGCAGTTGCTTCTATGAAGAGAGAGTCGTCAAGCGATTTCAGATCAAACGCCGAGCTTGGCGGAAATTGTAGACCGATAATTGCAGGCAAGAGGTTTATAGAAACGGCTGAGCTCGTTGCAAAAGCTCTCGGACTTGACTACTGTGGTGTTGATCTTTTGATAAAAGAGGGCGAGCCCGTTTTGTGCGAGGTCAATTCCAACGCCTTTTTCGGAGCTATCGAGAGGGTCACAGGTGTAAACGTTGCGAAATTATACGCCGAGCATATCGTAAGTTCAATGGGTATAAATGACTGAGGAAAATAAAAAGATATTAAAAAGACTTATAATATCCCTGCTCGTTATCGTAGCGATCGTTTTGGTTGGGTACTTTACTCTCAAGAGCCTAGGATTTATCGATATGACTGAGGAGCAAGTGAGAGATCTCGTTGCATCTACCGGCGCAATAGCTCCGCTTGTGTATATTTTAGTGAGCTTTTTGCAGGTTACCTTCGTTCCTATTCCTGCCGCGATCACTATACTTGCAGGCAACTATCTTTTTGGACCGTGGCTTGCTTTTTTGTATTCTTATATAGGAATGATAATAGGCTCGATCGTTGCCTTTGCTCTTGGAAAATGTATCGGAAGACCATTTATCAATTGGGTAGCAGGATCGTCCGAAAAAGTGGACGAGTGGATAGATAAGCTCAAGGGAAGAGAAAAGGTACTGTTATTTTTTATGTTCCTTTTGCCCTTTTTCCCGGACGATATTCTATGTTCCGTAGCAGGTATTCTTCCGATCAGCTGGTTTACCTTTATGGTGATGCAGGTGATTACGAGATTTTCCTCTATCGGTTGCACGATATTTTTTATGTCGGGAGAGATTATACCTTACGAGGGTTGGGGGCTCGTGGTGCTTGGAATAATTGCGATCGTTTGTATCACGGCGTTCGTTTTGTCTATGAAATACGCAGACAAGATCAACGAATTTTTCGTGAAAATATGCGATAAGCTTTTTGGCAAAAAAGAGAAGAAAGATTAAAAGAATTTGAGGCTTAGCTTTGTATTTGATTGACAAAGCTTATATATAGTGATATAATCTATACAATCAATCTTTAAGTTGATACGAGATATCGACAAGATGACGATAGTATTATATGCGCGTATTGCGCGGTATGGGTATATTGGGTCTTGTCGTACGACAAGACTTTTTTTGTAGGAGCGCATATGATTCGCAAGGCAAAGATCATGGACGAAACGGCTATAAACCGCGCGATTGCCCGTATTACGCACGAGATCATCGAGCGTAACAGCGGTGTAGATGGCGTATGCCTGCTTGGCGTTAAGAGCAGGGGCGTTCCGCTTGCCAAGAGACTTTTTGCAAATATTGAGCGTTTCGAGGGAAAGACCGTTGCTCTTGGGTATCTCGATATCACGAGATTCCGTGACGATCTTTCTGAGAAGGATAAGGAGTCTGTGTCGGGAGAATGTCATATACCTATTGATATTAGGGACAAGACCGTGATAATCGTAGACGACGTGCTTTTTACGGGAAGAACGGCAAGAGCTGCTATGGAGTCCGTTTTCCGTGAGGCGAGACCAAAAGCGGTACAGCTGGCAGTTCTCGTAGATAGAGGACACCGCGAGCTTCCGATAAGACCCGATTACGTAGGCAAGAACGTTCCTACTGCAAAGAACGAAGAGATATCGGTATTTTTGGACGAATACGACGGAGAAAGCGCAGTTTACATCTGCGACAAGGAGTAATATATGCAAGAGATCAAGGCGCAAATCATACTTAATAAGGATGCTACGGCAGTAGTGTCCGATTTGCTTTTGAACGATTCATTTTTTAAAAATTTCAATAGTGAGAATTATCTCGTTTTACCCGGTTTTTGTGACGTCCACGTTCACTTCAGAGAGCCGGGCTTTTGTTATAAGGAGGACACCTTTTCAGGCTCGTTTGCAGCAGCTAAGGGTGGATACACGAGAGTATGCACTATGCCAAATCTTAACCCCGTTCCCGATTCCGTTGAATCCTTGAATATTCAGCTTGACGCTATTGAAAAAAAGGCTGTGATAGACGTATTTCCCTACGGCGCGATCACGGTAGGACAAAAGGGGGAAAGGCTTGCAGACCTTGAGGGCATGGCGCCGTCCGTTATAGGCTTTTCAGACGATGGAAGAGGCGTTCAGAGCGACGAAATGATGGAAAACGCTATGAAAAAAGCTAAGAGCCTCGGCAAAATGATAGTCGCTCATTGCGAGGTCAATTCGCTTTTAAGAGGCGGATATATTCACGACGGCGAGTACGCTAAAGAGCATGGACACAAGGGCATTTGCTCTGAAAGCGAGTACGAGCAGATAGCAAGAGACGTTGAGCTCGTCAAAAAGACGGGAGTTAAGTATCACGTTTGTCATATATCGACAAAAGAGAGCGTGGATATCATACGCAAGGCAAAGGCTGAGGGCGTTGATATTTCGTGCGAAACTGGACCCCATTATCTCGTAATGCACGATAGCATGCTCGGTGAGGAGGGAAAGTACAAGATGAATCCTCCCATAAGAGCAAAAGAAGACAGAATTGCCCTTATCGAGGGAATTAAAGACGGCACTATTGATATGATAGCGACTGATCATGCGCCTCATTCCATAGAGGAAAAATCCAAGGGACTCAGCTCGAGTGCTTTTGGAATAGTAGGACTTGAGACGGCGTTTCCCGTTCTTTACACGGAGCTTGTTAAAAAGGGCGTTATTACGATAGAAAGGCTCGCAGAGCTTATGTCGTATAATCCCGTCAAGCGCTTTGGTTTTGAGGGAGACAGCGGATTTTCTATATGGAACGTTGATAAAGAATACGTGATCGACCCCGAAAGATTTTACACTAAGGGCAGATCAACGCCGTTTGAGGGAAAATCGGTGTACGGCGCGCACGCAGTTACCTATTACAAAGGAAAAAAATTATTTTAATAACGATCAATATACATTCGGGAGGCATTTATGGCTAAAAGAAAGGACTTAAAGAAAATTCTTATTATAGGCTCTGGACCTATCGTTATAGGTCAGGCAGCTGAATTTGACTACGCAGGAACGCAGGCGTGTCTGGCTCTCAGAGAGGAGGGCTACGAGGTTATCCTTGCAAATTCCAACCCCGCTACGATAATGACTGATACCACGATAGCGGACAAGGTTTATATGGAGCCTCTTACTCTTGAATTCGTAGCAAGAATACTCCGCTACGAAAGACCGGACGCTATAGTTCCCGGTATAGGAGGTCAGACCGGACTTAACCTTGCTATGCAACTTGAGAAAAAGGGCATACTCAAGGAATGTAACGTCGAGCTTCTCGGCACGAGTAGCGAGAGCATCGAAAGAGCAGAGGATCGTGAGCTTTTCAAGCAGATGTGTGAGTCCATAGGCGAGCCCGTAATACCCTCCGAGATCACTTATAATCTTGAAGAAGCAAAGGAAGCTGCAAAAAGAATAGGCTACCCCGTAGTGCTTCGTCCTGCATTCACGCTTGGCGGAACGGGCGGTGGTTTTGCTTACAACGAGGAGGATCTTATTGAGATCGGAACTAACGGCTTTAAGCTTTCTCCCGTTCATCAGGTCCTTATCGAAAAGAGCGTAAAGGGATACAAAGAGATAGAGTTCGAGGTAATGCGCGACTCCTCGGATAAGGCTATCACGATATGCGGAATGGAGAATATTGATCCCGTTGGCGTTCATACGGGAGACTCTATAGTCGTAGCGCCCATTCTTTCCTTGAGTGACAAGGATCTCAAAATGCTTAACGACAGCGCGATCAAGATCATTCGCGAGCTCAAGATAGAGGGTGGCTGTAACGTACAGTTTGCGCTTAACCCCGAAACGAGTGAATACTATCTTATCGAGGTCAACCCGAGAGTATCACGTTCGTCTGCTCTTGCATCAAAGGCAAGCGGATATCCCATTGCAAGGGTAACTGCTAAAATCGCGGTAGGAATGACGCTTGACGAGATACCTCTTGCAGGAACGACGGCAGCTAAAGAGCCTGTGCTTGATTACGTTGTTGCTAAGTTCCCGAGATTCCCCTTTGACAAATTCACTCAAGCGCCCAATACCCTCGGTACTCAGATGAAGGCAACGGGTGAGGTAATGGGAATAGGCTCAAACCTTGAGGAGAGCTTATTGAAATCCGTTCGTTCGCTCGAGATCGGCGTAAATCATTTCTATAACAAGAAATTCGACGGCTTCACCAAAGATGAGCTCTACGAATACGTCAAGGAATTCAAGGCAGACAATATATTTGCTATATTCAATCTTATCCGTATGGGAGAGAGCTTAGATAAGATTCACGAGGCTACTAAGATAACTATGCTCTTTTTGGAATCATTCAAGAGAATAGTTGATATGGAGAACATTCTTACAGCTAAGCCCTTTGACGAAAAAGCGCTTCAATCAGCTAAGATCCTTGGCTTTGCGGATATTTATATCGCTAAGCTCTGGAGCTGTAAGGAGCAGGAGGTCAAGGCACTCAGAATGGAAAAATCCATTACTCCTGTATTCAGAATGGTAGACACTCTTCACGGTGGAGCATACGTACCGTATTTCTACTCCTCTTACACGGGCAAAAACGATTCTATCGTCACGGACA
>JAZQYC010000131.1:0-2506 GCA_045633285.1 Clostridia bacterium
ATGTTCTTCTATATGAAATCGGACGGATTTATTTATAGCGAATATAGCGGAAGCTACTCAAGCAGAGGATATTCGAGCGGTAGCTCTTATTCGGGATCTTCCTATTCAGGATCAAGCTCGTCAAGCTCTTCGAGATCATCAAGTTCGTCAAAATCTACGAGCGGATCTTATTCAAGATCCTCGTCCACGTATTCAAGCTCAGATACAAGAGGAAACGACGGACTGTTTTTCAATCAGCTCGGTATGGATCTGAATAGAATCGCAAGGAATTATTCCACGGTCAGATCAATAGGCTACGGTGCAAACGTTATGACCGACGTCAGTCAGTCAAAAGCAGGTAACACTATATGGTTCAAGGTGCGTGCGCGCATATCAGGCGGAAGCTTCCACGACGAGTACGAGGTATCGCAGGCAAAGAATAATCTTAACAGCGAGCTTCAGTCTATCGTGAACGACATAGCAAGAGACGCCGAAAGCGCCGTTGACGACGCAAGATCAAAATTCAAGGACTACGACAGGAATATCAATATTCAGGTCAAGGTCGAAAGCATCAGATAAAGGAGATAACTATGAGAGGAAAGGATATTTTGTCCATACTGAAAGCAATAGGAATGTTCGTTCTCGGAACGGTGCTTACCTCTTCCGGCACAGACGGAATTTCGTTTATACTTTTAGTTTGTGGAGTGGTAATGCTCATAAGCTGTCTTTTCCAAGCAGCGGACAGCGGATCAAACGTATGGCTCTTTATAATTATTATCGTGCTCTGCGTAGGCGGTGGCTCACTTTTTCAGACGATCGGCTCACTAGTAATGGGTATAATGGTAATGATAGTTACCTGGACGTCGGTTGTCGTAGGTTGGAATATCACTATAGCGGAAAAGAGAAAGGGTAGGAAATACGGCGTGCTTGCAGGACTGTGCAGGCTCATAACAGCAGTTGCTCTATTTGCAATGGGTGTTGCGCTTACCTTGGATATGTTCTTGCCTGCGCTCGGATTATTTACGATAGCAGGAGGTCTCTGCTTCCTTGGAGCGATAGCATGTGTGCTCGAGATCGTATTTTTGTATATGCTAAGATCGGGCAGAAGATAAGTAGTATTTAGTAAGAAAATAAAAAAAGAGGGGTATTATGAGAAAAATTATTAAATGGAATGAAAACTGGTTATTTGCAAAGGGCGTAAACGACGCTACGGCAAAGGACGTTGAGTTTGAGAGCGTAGCTCTTCCTCACACCTGGAACGCTATTGACGGTCAGGACGGCGGAGATGATTATTTCCGCGGATCTTGTATGTACAAGAAGATCCTCAAAAAAGCCGATCTTCCCGAAGCAGACGAATATTACCTTGAGATCAAGGGAGCTAATTCATCTGCTGACGTTTACGTGAACGGTGAAAGCGCTTACCATCACGACGGAGGTTATTCGACCTTTAGAGTAAATCTCACATCAAAGATCGGTGACGAGACAGAAATAGCAGTTATCGTGGACAACGCTCCCAACGATCACGTATATCCTCAGTTTGCAGACTTTACCTTCTACGGTGGACTTTATCGTGACGTAAATATTATTGCGGTGAATTCGAAGCACTTTGATCTTGATTACTACGGTGCGCCCGGAATCGCCGTTACTCCCGTGGTTGAGGGAAAGGACGCTAAGGTCGATATAGAGGTGTATACCACCGAGCTTGACGGAGCTAAGATCAAGTACGTCGTTGTAGACAAAGAGGGCAACGAGGTATACTCCTCGGTCAGCGAAGACAAAAAGGTAAGCCTCACGATTAAGGACGCTCATCTTTGGAATGCTCGCAAGGATCCTTATCTTTATACGGCAAAGGCAGAGATCATAAATGGCGAGGACGTTCTCGATAACGTAAGCGCAAGATTCGGTTGTAGATATTTCAGCGTTGATCCCGAAAAGGGATTTATACTAAACGGTGAGGAGTATCCCTTGCACGGTGTATCCCGTCATCAGGACAGACTTGGTATAGGTAATGCTCTTTTGCCTGAGCATCACAAAGAGGATATCGAGCTTATCATGGAGGTAGGAGCAAATACTATCCGTCTTGCTCACTATCAGCACGATCAGTATTTCTATGATCTTTGTGACGAAAAGGGCTTCGTTGTATGGGCAGAGATACCCTACATTTCCAATCATCTTCCCGGAGGTAGAGCAAACACTATTTCTCAGATGAAGGAGCTCGTAAGTCAGAATTATAACCACGCGTCAATATTTTTCTGGGGACTTTCAAACGAGATAACCATGAAAGGCGCAGGTGATCCCGATCTTCTCGAGAACCACCGCATTCTGAACGATCTCGTACACGGCATGGACAAGACCAGACTTACCACTATTGCGGTAGTTTCGATGTGCCCGATAGACGAGGAGTACGTTCATATATCAGACCTTGTGTCGTACAATCATTATTTTGGCTGGTACGGTGGAACTACGGATATGAACGGTCCTTGGTTTGATAATTTCCATGCAAAGTATCCAAATCGTCCAATCGGTG
>JAZQYC010000132.1:0-3897 GCA_045633285.1 Clostridia bacterium
GTTCCGCTGACCTTAGTGAGACCTATCGCAAGAGGTATCTTCTTGACCTTGAGCTTGGATTTCTCGTCAAACTTAATATCGTAGTTTGCGCTCTTATCCACGCCAAGTCCGTTCGTGATCTTGATCTTACAGGTATTTACCTTTTCTCCAACCGTCGTAAGCGTAGCCCACGAACCCTCAACGACGTACGTATGCGTGTCAAGCACTCCGCTGATAGATGTGATTACTTCATTGCTGAGAGGCTCTCTGTCGTAATATTTTTCCTTACTCTCGGTTACGACGATCACCCCACGCTTTAATATCTCGATACTACCCTTTTCGATTATAATATCGTAGTTTTGGGTAACCTCTTCACCCTCTCTTGATATCTTAATGCTACTAAGCTCGATCTCGGTTGCATCTATATAAGTTCCAACGTTTGAGCTCGTAACGACACTCGTATCGATCGTACAGGTATAATCAATGCTTTCTATCTCGTCCCCGACCACAAGTCCCTCGCTGATTAGCTCTCGCTCGTCGCTATCGAGCACGATAGTCGTATCGTCGTAGATCTTTTTGACGTTGACCTTGAGCTTAAGCTCGCTCTTTGTCACGGTAAGCTTGCCGTCTGCTTTGACTATCTCGTAGCTATCGGTTACGTCTATCATAGAATCGGTCTCAACATCGTAATGGTAGATAGTAACGTTCGTGATCACGGCGTTTTCCTCGTCTCCAACGTCCTTGACCGTTCCGCCGATCTCAACGAATGCGTAGTCCGTGAGGGCAAGATCTCCCACTGTGATAGAGTATCTGTCATCCTCAGCCTCGTGCTCCGTGCCGTCGTACGGCCAGCTCTGATCCTCCGCCGTGAGCGTGATCATTCTCTTCGTAATTACGATATCTATAACGTTAGTTTCGATATCGTAGCATTCCGTCACGTCGTTACCATATTGATCAAGAACGTAGATTCTCGTCACGTAATCGTACGAGCCGGAAACTAAAGCATCCGAATTTACAAACCACATTTCGTGACCTGCAAAAAGCTCTGCGCTTCCCTCCTCGTAGCTGAACGAGCCATTCTCGTAATTCATTGACTTATCAAAATAGCTTCCGTCGTAGGTCTTGGTTGCAACGTAGTTTACGATAACCTTAGCGCCCTCTATCATAAGCACGCTGTTATCTATAACGATCAGCTTGTAGTTATCCTTGAAGCTTACTCCGTATACGTCCGTGATATCCCACGAGATATCGCTTAGACCGTAGCTTCCAACGTCAAAGCCGTTAGTCTCAATATCGAGACGGTGTCCATCGAGAAGCTTATAGCTATATGGCTCTTGAGAACAGTTCACCGCCTCGTCACCCACGATATGAGCTCTGAGCACCTCTCCGTCATAGGACTTTTTGCCTGTGAGCTTGACCTCGATCACTCTCTTTTCAATCGTAAGATCGCCCTTTTCTATAGTGATTTCGTAGTTAACCGTGACGACTCCGTCCTCGTTAGTGATAGTTATATCTCCGCTTGAGCCGATATCTATAACGTCCTCGTAAACGCCTGCGTCGATCTTATCGACAGCGCCTATTACGTAGCTCATATCCATATCGTCTCCGGGCGCGATACCGTCCTCACCTATAACTCCCGAGATAACGACCTCGCCCGTTTCACCGTCCTCGATCTCGGTCGTTCCGTCGTAAATTTTAACGGCGTCAACCTTGACCGTTATAGGTCTTTTAGTTATCTCCCAAGTACCGTTTTCCTTAACGCTCAGGTCGTAGTTAAAGGTAACGATCTCGCCCTCACCGTCCAAGATTACGATCTCGCCTACCTCTGCTATCTCCACGCCAACGTACTTAATGGGATTGCCTATTATCTGAACAGTTGATTGATGCGTATCCAGCAATCCATATTCGCTTACGATCTGGTATTCATCGGAGGAATGATATTCGCCGTCGTAGACCCACTTTTTGTCCTTTGCCTTGAACACTACGGGTCTTTTTGCTATCTCGATATCTATAATCTCAAATATTATATCGTAGCAATCAGTCACCTCGCGATTACCAACCCACCCAGTCTGCGTAACGTTAAAGATTATATCCTCTACGCTATCGTAAATACCTACGTTGACGCTTTTCGTTTCTACGTAGAATGAATCCTCATACAAGCTTGCAAATTGCTCAGACCCGTAGGAGTACGTGAACTCATCACGAGATGAATACGGCTCTCCGTCGTAGATCTTATATCCAGTTACGATTACGGAGACCGTCCTTTTCTCTATACTGAGCGCGCCAACGAAGCTTATCTCGTAGTTTGCCTGTACCGAATAATCAGCGTCTACGTCTCTTCTTATACCCCAGACCACTTCGCCGTCGCATTGGCTAAGATCACCACCGTATTTACCTACGAGATTATCAGCGCTGTTTACAAATATAGTATGACCGTCTACGATACCGTATTCTGATATGCTATCAGAGCATCCACTTGACGCTCCGCCACCCGTCAATCTTGCGTAAACGTAGTCTCCGTCGTAAATCTTGTTTCCCGTAAGGTTTATAGTAACCGGTCTTATCTTGATCGTCAGTTCACCGCTGAAATTGATAACGTAATTGAGAGTAATATCCTCGTCGCTAGTCTCTCTGTAAATATCGTGATATACGTGATCCTTATCATAATCACCTACGATCACGTCGTCCGTTTCCACTCTCAGAACGTGTCCGTCTATTATATCGTATCTTGAGCCCTCGTCCGTGTATCCGCTGATCGTCACGAAGCTCTCGTCGTTATAAACGGTTTCACCAGTTAGCGTTACGTCTACCACTCTTTGCTCAATGGTGAGATCTCCGTTAACTCTCGTTATGTCGTAGCAGTAGGTAAGATCAATATCGCCGTTTTTGATGACGACAGAGTCTGCGGTAATCGTGATCTCGTTCTCAAAGTCGTAACCATAATACTCATCTGCATATATTCTACCGACCTCGTCAAGACGGTATTCCTGCCAGGTATCTCCGCCCACGAGACCAAGTCCTCCGACCGTAGTGATCTTTTGATCGCTAGCGTCTATCACTTTCGTATCGTCGTAGACCTTAGTTACGTCCACCTTGACCGTTATAGGTCTTGGCGTGATCTTGATAATATCGGTGCTTGATTTATCAATATCGTAGTTGTCCGTGACTCTCTCTGCGCCTCTAAATATCTCGACTTCGCCAACGCTCGTGGTCTTTTGACCAACATACTTGATAACGTCGTTCACGAGGGTAACGCTCTCCTCGTGTCCGTCCACGAGATTATAAATATAGTACTCCGCCCTATACTCGGTCGCATCATACATCCACGATCCACCTATTACCGTGATCGTAACGGGTCTAAGAGTGATATCGACCTTAACTACATCAAAGCTTATCTCGTAGTTTGAAATAACGTCCTGTATGCCCGATGTTATACTGATATTAAAGTCGTCTTTTTTCGTATACGAGCGGACTATTCTATCCTTAGTTTCAATGGTAAGGGTATGCCACGAAACGAGATCAAACAGCGTGCTTCCGTTACTTTCGAAGCTGAACTCAAGATCAATATCAGTAGTAAGTATATAGGTAGTATCGTCGTAGACCTTACTCTTTTCGATCGATACCTTGATCGCTCTCTTTTTTATCTCGAGCGCTCCATCTATGGTAAGAGCGTAGTTTTGAGTGAGATCGTCCCATTCCATGCCCTCACGATAAAACTCGTGACTTACGCCGTTCTTGTCGTAGCTACCTACCGTTTTTCCCAAAGTCTTGAATTTAAGAGTGTGACCCTCTATTATAGCGTGGGGATATTTCCTGTCCTCAAATCCGTCCGTGGTTACGTAATAATCGTCCTCGTAAACGCTCGAGCCCGTCAAGGTAACGCTTACCTCTCTTTTAAGGATAGTAAGGTCACCGCTT
>JAZQYC010000133.1:0-2243 GCA_045633285.1 Clostridia bacterium
CGCCGTGATTGTGATCGGTGTGATTACCGCATATTTCTATTCTGCCGGGTGAGGATACGAAACAATCGTAATTGCCATATCTTTTTTCAAAGCACGCTCCGATTCTTTTATATCTTTCAACCTGCATGGCGCATTGCTCGCTTCCGTAAAGATCAGCAATGTCTTGAACAAGCTTAGTCATGATTACTCCTTGTCTATCTTTCCGTAATGCTCAACAGCCCTTTTCAAAGTAATATTTTTAACCTTGACTGCCATCTTGCCCTTTTTCGTTCTGTCTTCTACTATTTCAACGTCCTCGGTGTACACTCCGTATACCTGACCCTCACTATCGGTCATTCCGATCTCGTAGGGATTTTTGACGTAGGAATAAAGCAGTACTCTTCCGAGCTTCTGATCGGATATCTTGACGCCCTTTCTGTATCGAGCCGATACGTCGAGAGTTGCGCTGATAACACGCTTAGCCATTCCGTTTTCAGTTACAACGATTATCTCGCCCTCTCCGTCGGACTGGAATGCAGACACGACCCTGTCGCTTCCCTCTACGTTCATGCCCTTGACACCGCCTGCCGTTCTTCCTTGCGTGGGAATATCCGAGGTTTCGCAGTTCAGGCATATTCCGTCCTCAGTGCCAAAGAATATCGTGGTATCCTCCTTGACTCGCTCCACTCTGATAAGGCTATCTCCCTCTTTTAGACCCATAGCGGTAAAGCTCGACTTAGAAAGATTATACTCGCTGAACTGAGATCTCTTGACCATACCGCGCGCCGTGTAGAAATAAAGCTCTCCCTCGGGGTCTTTACCTTTTTCACATTTTACGACGGATACTACTCTTTCCTTGTCTCCTGCGTCCTTGGAAATAGCTTGGAGCTTAGCGCCCTTTTCTCTCCATTTTTTATCAGGAAGCATGGAGTAGCCTATCTTGAAGCAGTTGCCCTCGTTCGTGAAGCAATATAGAGTCTCTCCCTCCTTGAACTCCATAGCAATAGGAGTAAGTTCGTTTTCGGTGCAGTCAATTGCAGACGTTAGAGCCATAGAGAAATTCTTGGGAGGAACAACCTTCATAAGTCCGTCCGCATTCATACAGAATATTCCCTCTCTGCTCTCAATCTTGACCTCTTCGGTGGGAAGAGGAGTCTTGTCCGTGCTACCTATTATCTGCGTGCGACGCTCGGATTTGAACTGACGTTTGATAGCTATAAGCTCAGTTTTAACCGTGTCCATCTGCAATTTTTTGGAATTGACGATAGCCGTGAGCTTTTCAATAAGAGCCTTAAGCTCCTTGATCTCGTCGGTGAGCTTGGTGACCTCGAGGCTCGTAAGACGGGCAAGTCTCATATCCATAATAGCCTGTACCTGCTTTTCGGACAGATTAAACTTAGCACGGAGTCTCTGCTTAGCCTCGGTGGGTGAAGCGCTGGTTTTGATAATTCTGACTACCTCGTCGATATTCTTGATAGCAATCAAAAGTCCCTCAAGAATATGCATACGCTCTTTAGCTGAGTTAAGGTCAAATTTGGTGCGCTTCAATACGACCTCTCTTTGGTACTCAACGTAGTACTTGAGAATGTCGATAATTCCCATTTGTCTGGGCTTGCTACCTGCTATTGCCACCATATTGACGCCAAAGGTCCTCTGCATATCGGTATATTTCATAAGTAGCTTGACCACGTTTGCGACCTTAGCTTCCTTTTTGAGCTTGATGACCGCTCTCATACCGTCTCTTGCGCTCTCGTCTATAATATCGGTAATAAGACCAAGCTGAGGATCTTTTTTGCTCTCCTTGAGATCACGGATCTTAAGAAGAAGAGCGGATTTGTCTACCTGATAGGGAAGCTCGGTGATAACTATCTGCTTTTTCTCGTCACCCTCGCCCTCTATATGATATTTTGCCATCATGGTAAGCTTGCCACGACCCGTGCTGTACGCCTGAAACAGCTCGTCTCCTGCCGTAACGTACGCTCCCGTCGGAAAATCAGGTCCTTTGATTATCTTCATAAGATTTACGAGAGATATATTCGGGTTGTCAATGAGAGCAACCGTACCGTCTATCACCTCTCCAAGGTTATGAGGAGGAATATTGGTTGCAAGACCGACGGCAATACCGCTTGCTCCGTTCACGAGAAGATTAGGAAATCTGCCGGGAAGAGTATCAGGCTCTTTTCTCGTGTCGTCAAAGTTTAAACTCCAATTAACCGTGTCCTTATCAAGATCACGCAAAAGCTCCATCGCCAAGGGATCAAGCC
>JAZQYC010000134.1:0-2615 GCA_045633285.1 Clostridia bacterium
AGGAGTTGTTCCTGAGTATTGTCTTCCTAAGACCGCTTGGCCTCCGACTTCAGACCCAGGGAACGTTGGTACTATCGTGAGAACGGCTGGAGCGTGTGGATTTAAAGATATTTATCTTGCAGATTCTGCCGATCCATTTTCACCAAAGGTCGTGCGCTCTTCAATGGGCGGAGTGTTCAGAACGAGGCTCATGATTGGTTCACGCGAGGAGATAGCCTTGGCTATCAAGGATAGCGGAGCAAGGATATATTCTCTTGATATGGGCGGAGAGAGCGTGTTTGACGCAGATATTTCTCTTCCCGTTGCAATAGTGGTCGGAAGCGAAGCAAGAGGGGTCAGCGAGGAGCTGAGATCAAGCTCAGACGGTATTCTTGCTCTTCCCATGAAAGACGATACCGAATCACTTAATGCAGGAGTTAGCGCAGGAGTGGCAATGTATCTGATAGGATTCAGAAAATAAATTTAAGGAGAATAATTATGTCCGGACATAGCAAATGGGCGAATATTAAGCACAAAAAAGGCAAATCTGACGCAGCGCGCGCCAACGTATTTACCAAGATCGGAAGAGAGATAGCTATTGCCGTTAAATCGGGTGGTAGCGATCCTCAGAGCAACTCCAAGCTTCGTGACGTTATATTGAAGGCAAGACAGGCTAATATGCCTAACGACAATATTCAGAGAAGCATCAAAAAGGCTTCGGGTGAGCTTGGCTCTATCAACTACGAGGAAATGGTTTACGAGGGATACGGCGTAGGCGGAACGGCTTTTATCGTTGAGTGCTTGACCGATAACAAGAACCGTACCGCAGGCGACGTAAGAGCTACCTTCAGCAAATTCGGCGGAGCTTTGGGCTCGACCGGTTGCGTATCCTATATGTTCACCAAAAAGGGCGTTATCATAGTTGACGGCGCAAGCACCACGGAGGACGAGCTCTTTGAGCTTGCTATCGAGGCAGGCGCAGACGACGTAGTGGCATCTGACGACGTATTCGAGGTATATCCCGCTCCCGCTGATATGGGTACGGTCAACGAGTACCTTTCGTCTAAAGTCAGCGTGCTTTCTGCTAATATCGATATGATACCCGACAATACCGTTATACCTTCAGAGGATCACGCATCTACTCTTATCAAGATGATAGATCGCTTAGAAGAGAACGACGACGTACAGAACGTATATCACAACGCCGTACTTCCCGAAGAGGAAGACGAGGACTAAGATGAGTGTAATCAATCAATGTGAATCCGCCAAAACCGCTTCGTATAAGCTCAGTACGGCGGATTCCGTCTTAAAAAACGAAATACTAAAAGCTATCAGCCGTGAGGTCGTTGCATCGACCGAGAATATTCTCGAGGCTAATGCTCTCGATATGAAAAGAGGTGAAGGTCTTTCCTCGGTTATGAAGGACAGACTCTTTTTAAACGAGCAGAGAATTGCCAAAATGGCAGAGGGCGTAGAGGCTCTTATTTCTCTTCCTGATCCCGTTGGAAGAGCCTTGTCCGAGCACACCACTAAGGACGGCTTGGTAGTTAAACGCGTCAGCGTACCTATCGGAGTGGTAGGGGTAATTTACGAGGCAAGACCGAACGTTACGGTTGACGTTGCGTCTCTTTGCATTAAATCGGGCAACTGCGTAGTGCTTCGTGGAGGAAAGGACGCTATTCACTCAAACCGCGCTCTCTCCGTTGCAGTCAAGAAGGCGCTCGAGCCTTTTGGACTGTCTGACGTCGTTCAGTTCATAGACGACGAGACGAGAGAGTCCACGGCAGAGCTTTTGAAAGCGGACAAATTCGTGGACGTAATTATCCCAAGAGGTGGAGAGAAGCTCAAGGAGTACGTTCTCTCAAATACCACGATACCCGTTATCTGCTCGGCAGGCGGTGTATGTCACACCTACGTAGAAAAAACGGCTGATCTTGATATGGCTAAGGCTATTATCAAGAACGCTAAGCTTTCAAGACCCTCGGTTTGTAACGCTCTCGAGACCCTTCTAGTTGATAAGGAGATCGCAGATTCGATTCTTCCCTCTACGCTTAGCGAAATGAAGATCGAAAAGGGCGTCGAGGTATACGGAGACGAGGCTTGCAAGGCTATCTATCCCGAAACGACTGTCATTGGAGAAGAGGGATATTACACCGAGCATCTTGACTACAAGATAAGCGTCAAGGTAGTATCTGGAATAGACGAGGCTATCGCTCACGTCAACAAATACGGTACTCATCACAGCGACGCTATTATCACGAGATGTGACGAGCAAGCTGAAAAGTTCATAAAGAGCGTAGACAGCGCAGACGTATACGTCAACGCATCGACGAGATTTACGGACGGATTTGAGTTTGGTCTTGGCGCAGAGGTAGCAATATCCACGCAGAAGCTTCACGCAAGAGGTCCTGTTGGACTCAACGAGCTGACAACCTATAAAAACGTTATTCTTGGAAAGGGGCAGATTAGAAAATGATTGAGATAGTGCCTCTTACCAAAGCCAATCACGAGGATTTTATAAGCATCAATCGTATCGTTCGAAAGACTTTGACCAATAGCTCTTGGTTTATGCCCTTTTCGGAGGAAAATCTTGCAAAAGTATTTGATGATGGCTCCACGCTTACCGTGTACGGAGC
>JAZQYC010000135.1:0-2974 GCA_045633285.1 Clostridia bacterium
TATTCATATAGCCCGTCTCTAAGCCAAGCAATATATCTATATCAGATCCGCTTCCCTCTGCAAACACTTTAGCTGCGGCCTTTCCCGTAGACATATACATTACTATAATGTTTTTGTCCGGGAAACGCTCGTTGAGCTGTACCTGTAGCTCGTCGTTTCTGAACTGCTCGCATGACGAGCATATAACTATGCTCTCCTCACCACCGATAGCAGCAAACGCAGTAAAGGTCAGCGTTATTACAAGTATTATCGCTAATAAAACCTTCATCATTCACCTCGGTTAAACGTCGTAGGTCTTGTCAATCTCGCAAAGCTCACGGAAGGTATCGATCTCTACGATATCCTCGTCCTTGCACTCTCTGACCTCAACGGCGTAGTTTTCTTTTTTATAAACGAGAGGCACTTGCTCCCAATAACGCTCCTTTCCACCGGGGGTCTGGTAAACCTCGGGAATATCTAAGGCAAGCTTTTTGCCGTCAATCTCACTCCAGTAAGAGATTCCGACCATTTGCCAGCAGTTTTTGCCTCCGACCTTCTCTTCTACTATGACGCCGTCCTTGACCTCGAAGCACCAATCGTCCGTTCTTTCCTTCTTGATGGCAAGAAAATCTGACGTATAATGATATTTTTTGATGATCTTGGGATTTGAAATATAAAGATCCGCCTCAAAAACGTAAGCGTTTGAGAGTAATTCTCTTGCGATCATAGAGCTTGAGATATTATTTGCCTCGTTATAAAGACTGTTTTCCAAGAATTTGATATTGGGATATTTGTAAAGGAGCTGATCAAACTGCTCAGCAAGGTATCCTCTTACTATATATATATCCTCTATTCCCACCTCTAAGCAAGCGTCGATAAGAGTCTCGATCATACGCTTTCCGTGAACCCTAACGAGGGGCTTGGGAGTATTGAGGGTAATGGGCACGAGCCTTGATCCAAAGCCCGCAGCAATAAATACCGCCCTCTTTGCGCGATAAGGCTCGAGAGCCTCTATTCCCTTATCCGTAATAGCACACCCTGACACGAATCCAAGCTCACTAAGCTCCTTGAGCGTCTTGTTAACCGTACCGAGAGAATGCTTGGTAGCCTTTTCGATATCTCTTTGCGTAATAGGTCCGCTGACCGTTGCCAAAACGTCCAATACGTCAAATTGCTTTCTCGATAAACTCATTTTTCTTTAGCCTCCTGTTTGTTCAAAACGATAAAGAAATAATATTATCTTGAACAAGTTTAATCTCTTTTATGTAAAAAAACAAATATAAATTGACCCGCGTTCAAAACTAACAGGTCATAGCAATATTTTTGAACAGCACAAGCCGTTCCATTTCTTTGTAATTATATCACAGGCTACCCCTCGTGTAAAGCGTTTGATAGCACTTTTTTATATAAGGCAACATCGTTTATTAGTGCCGTATACGAAAATAGTATTCTCGCTTTGCTCGAAATGATGTTGACCTTAAGTCAAATGACGTTGTGCATGTGGCACAAATAAAAAAAATAACAAGTCTCGCGACTTGTTATTTTTTTGGAGGCACCACCCAGATTTGAACTGGGGAATAAAGGTTTTGCAGACCTCTGCCTTACCACTTGGCTATGGTGCCATATGGAGCGGGAGACGGGATTCGGACCCGCGACATTTGCCTTGGCAAGGCAACGCTCTACCACTGAGCCACTCCCGCAGACGGTATATTATACGCAAATTGTTTGCATTTGGTGCGTTAAGCAAACTGTCTCCCTTAAAAAAGAGAGACAGTTTCTGGTGGGAACAATAGGGCTCGAACCTATGACCCCCTGCTTGTAAGGCAGATGCTCTCCCAGCTGAGCTATGCTCCCACGTGTTCAACGCCCTAATACTATAACAAATATTTTTATAAATTGCAAGGATTTTAACACACTTTTTTTGCAATTTTTTAAAAAATTTTTATTTTTTATTTTTCGTCAAATTTTTACCCCATAAATACACTCTATCGCATCGTTAAGAACTCCAAGATCCCACATCAAACGCGAGCAAACGTACTTATCTCTGATATCCTTGGTGAAGTTAAGAGCAAGCGCAGTCTCCATTTTGCTCTTGCCAAGCCCCTCACTTGAACTAGGCGCTCCGATGCTATCTAAAAGATCAACTATCTCCATCTTTTTTGGAAGAGCTTCAAAAATTCTCTTGATCTCCTCCCATTTCTCAATAATAACGTCGATCCTCTTTGAATGAGCCGATACGTTGTATTTATCCTCTTTTTCGTTGAGAGCTATCATTGCTTTTGCTCCCTCTCCAACGAATTCAAGCATTCTTTGGTTATGCTTTTTCTCGTCAAAGCTCTTAGCGTATGCAACTGCTTTTTCTCTATCGGGAGTGATCTTGGAAAGATATTCGTAAAATCCAAGAGTTTCTGCCGTTCCTACACCGCATTGAATGCCGTGGAGATATACCTTGTCTCCAAAGGCAAGTCCTCTCATGTCCCAAAGGTGTGAAAAATAGTGCTCTATTCCAGAAGCGGGTCTAGTGACCTCTGCGTAGTTCATTGCCATTCCTGCAAGAATCAAGGCTTTCATAACGGATAAAACGGCATTTTCATCTCTATCAACGAGCTTATTTGAAGCACTAACAACCTCTT
The DNA here is from genome assembly GCA_045633285.1 of Clostridia bacterium. Lineage (GTDB taxonomy): Bacteria > Bacillota > Clostridia > Christensenellales > RUG350 > RGIG2224. Next base: position 2,613 of record JAZQYC010000135.1, read on the forward strand.
TGACAGCCTCTTCCATCATTCCTGCTATTTTATCACAGTAATATTCTCCGTTTATGACGTTTGATATACGCCATTCGCAGATAGAAACGTATTTTGCTATGATATCACCAACTCCCGAGCGAAGCATCTCGACGGGCGCTGTGCATAGCAGTTCGCTATCTCCTATTACGATCTCGGGACACTTAGACTTGATCGTGGTCTTGTGTCCGTGCACCTCCATTGATGACGAGCCTGATGCGTAACCGTCCATTGACGGAGCTGTACCTATAACGCAATAGGGCTTATTTGCCGTGGTTGCAACTATCTTACCTATATCGTTCAACACTCCTGAGCCTATCGTGATTATCATATCCGAGGGTACG
>JAZQYC010000136.1:0-3008 GCA_045633285.1 Clostridia bacterium
ATATCCGAATATATAACGCTACCTATTGCGTACGACGGATCGTACCAGGGCATATCCGTACCAAAGATCACCCTTTCGCTTCCGACCTCTCTGACCATTTTTTCAATAATACCGCTGTTTCTGTGAATATCGCAGATATCAAGGTATACGTTGTCGTAGGTCTTGACCAGCTCTATCGCATCGTCAAGAGCGCCGGGTGCGGAGTGTCCCATAATAAACTGCAAATTTCTATATTTAGGAAGGATCTTCGCTACGTTATCGGGAGAATTGCATGGGCTGTTGCCCCAAGTATGAGACAAAAATATCAGCTTATGCTCGTTAGCAAACTCCAAGCATCTCTCGTAATTCTTGCTCTCAAGCTTAGTGCCGTGATACTCGGGCAAAACCTTGATACCAAGGAAGGAATCGTGCTCGAGGATCATTCCTAATCTATCGAAGTAATCTTGTTCGTAATTTGGGTTGAACGCGTAATATCCCATTACCTTGCCGGGAAAACGCTCCATATAAGAGCGTATCTCGCTGTTAAAGTTCATCGGACAATGATAATCCGCGTCAGGCGTACACCATATCTGCTTGACGGCTTTTTTATCAAGATACTCCAAGCACTCCTCTACCTGACATATCGGGGAGGATACTCCTGCGATCGAGCCCATATGAGTATGCGTGTCTATTACCTTGATGCTCGTAAGTCTTCCGTTTGCTTCAAATTCCTCTACGTATTTCGATTTGATCGTCGGTCTCATCTTGCACCTCCAAGCTTGCGCTCTGAAATCAGTCTCTCAACGTTTCTATGAGCAATATTTTCCTTGTCGCTTGCCGAAACATCCGCTCCTATAAGAGTCGCTCTCGGTCCGCCCATAGCGTCCGAGGGGAAATTCGTACCAAAGAGCATTCTTTCGCTACCAAACTTATTTACGAAGGTCTCTATTCCCTTGATCTCCTGAAAATCACTTGAATCTACGTAAAGATTTTCGTAAGCTTTCACAAGCGGGAATATAAATCTGTCGCTTCCCCACAATCCATAGTTAGTTATTATTGCGGTGAGCTTTGGAAACTCCTTCATTGCGTTGAACACTATCTCCCAACCGTCCTCGGGTGATAGATAAACGGGTATTTTTGCCTCGGTGAGAGCATCAAATATATCTCCCATCGTGATACGGTCGAGCATAAACCTATTCTGTACGGGATTGACTCTCACACCAAAAATATCGTATTTTTTGATCTTTTTCAAAAGGGTATCGGGATCAAAGCCGTCGTCCGTGATAGAGGGAGCTATAGCAAGCACGCCCTTAAGTCTGCCCGTATAGTTTCTCTCGTCCGAAAGAAGAAGCCTGTTTCCAAAATCCACCGAGCTATCCACCTGCTGTTGGTGATATACGATAGCCTCGTCTATTCCGCATTTGTCCATGAAACGCAGAAGATCCGCTCCGTCTCTTGCTTGATCGACCTTCTCTACTATAGGATAGTTCTCGTGGTTTATAATTCTCTTGTTTACCGTCGCATAGCCTATGCTTGCGCTACAATCAATAAATTTCATAGCTATCTCCTTAATCTAATAGATCTGCGCAGTTATCCACGGTCAGGATCTTGTACTGCTCCTCGCTCAAGCCCTCGTCAAGAAGCATATCCTTGACGGTCTTTAGAACGTGAGCGTAGCCGTTTCCACCCCAGGTGGTGAACATAGTTTTGAGACAAATATCGTTAGTGATAAGTATCTGCTTCAAATATCCTCTCTTGACGAGCTTTGCAATCATCTGCGCTCTCTCAAGGTCGTAGGCAAATCTTCCTGTCAAAAGTCCCCCTGATCTGGGAGAGATGTAGAATTCCTTGCCGAAATTATCAAACTCAACGTACGCGCCCTTGTCCATAAGAGCGTACAGGTAATCTTCTCTGAGCCATACGTCTATATGGTCTATAGCTACCATTTCACCGCTGACACCGAGCTTTTTCAATTCGTCTAAAACTGCAATACCGTTGCTTTGATATAAAGCCGTATGCACGTGTATCTTCTTGCCCGTCTCACGGCTTGCAATACCGGCAGCGCGCAAGCATTTCCATTCGTTGGGAGAAATATTAGCGCTCGTTCCGATCTCACCGATTATGCCTGCCTTTACGTCCGTTCCACAAGCGCCGACCGTGATATCGCGAACGATCTCGTCTGCAAGCTCTCTTTCAGACTTGGTCTCAACGTCCTTAGAGTGAGATGCTCCAATATAGTGACCCGAGCCCATTACGATATTTACGCCCGTTTTTTGTGATATTCTGCGGAGCGCAAGCGGGTTTCTTGCGATGTCGTCAAGGGTAACGTCAACGATAGTGCTTCCTCCTGCCTTTTTAAAAAGCTCGACCTCCTTGATCGCTATCTCCTCGTCGTCCAAAAAAGCGTTGTCCTGAATTGTATAAGGATCGCCATAGCACTGATAACGGTTATCCATACGAAGCTTGTCGTAATAAACGTCAAGTCCACTCTCCGGCTCAGTCATTACCGGTCTTAAATCCCATAGGATATGCTCGTGTGGAAGAGTGATGCCTAATTCTTCTTTTTTGATCTCGCCACAAACGGTCTGAATTGCCATATTTTTCTCCTTCTTTTGATAAATAGCGTAAGGTTATATTTAGAAAATATAAGCCATGGTTTCAGTATATATAAGCAGGTGTCAATTTTTCAACTTGTCTTTTGCTTAAAAACTATTATTTTTTCACATAATTCAAGCCTTGACAAATTATTATTTTTTGATTTTTCGGATAATTATACGAATTTTGGGGCTATTTTCTAATATTTTAGTAAAAATTTCGCACAAAATTATAAAAAAAGCACGTTGCGAAATAATATGCAACGTGCTCGTTTTGAATTTTTTTTAACCGATGTATAATCTATGGAGTTTTTTATCTTTGCTATGGTTAAAAACCAAAATACCTTTTTGCGTTCTTGTTGCAGATACCCTCTACGATGTCTTTAAGCGTGTCCATATCGAGAGGATATTCTCCGTCGTCTACCCAACCGCCTA
>JAZQYC010000137.1:0-2266 GCA_045633285.1 Clostridia bacterium
CGCTCCAAGCATAGATACGGCAACGAGCGAATACGGCGCAGCAGGCAATCATCCTCAGGCAGGAATGAAGCAATGCGTAGTTACTTATTATAACTTAGGTAAAATAACTGATAACTATATAAATGCAGTATTCTATTCTGACGGCGCAGTCAAGAGAGAGGCAATAGTAGGCTCTTCCGTGACTATGGTCAGAAACAATATTGCAAATATCGCGGTTTACGCAAATATGAGCGCACAGCCCGTAGGCTCTATGTGTGCAGAGAGACTTGGCTCGGCAGACGTGTATAAGAATTTCGTTATCAACGAGGGCTATGCAGAAAACACGGTTGCTTCTGCTAAGTTTAGAAGATTCGAGGAGCTTGCAGACGCTTATAAGAGCTCAACCGACGCTGATTTCATTGATATCAAGGCGTCTATAGACAGCGCAAATATTTGGGGAATCACGGAGGATAATATCACCTTCCACGGCGCTGTGGTTTACGTAAGACCGGAGAGAGGACCTGAAAATCTTGCAATCTCGGGAGACGGCAAGATAACATGGGATGCTGACAGCGAGGCTACTGCATATAAGCTCCGCATTAAGTGGAAAGAGGACGCAGAATGGACCGATCTCAGCCAGCAGACCGCGACGGGCTGGGATATGAGCGCTTATCTTATGAGCCTCAGTGAGACTCAGCTTAGCGGTTATGAGGACGAATACCTCAGCTTTGGCGTTGCATCAGTCAAAGAGGGTGGAGTAGTCAGCTTGTACTCAGAAATGGGTAACGTGCTTGGCGGAGGACTCTTAAAGGTAGCAGACAGCATAGCAGATATCGCAACCTACAACGGCACGTCTGCAGGCGTATCAAGCTACACCGTACTTTCTAAGGATATCGAGCTTGGAAGCCTTGAATATAACGATCTTCTGAAATCCTCGGACGGCTCGTCAAGCTACGTAATATCAGACGAGTTTTACGGCACGCTTAACGCGCTCGGTCACAAAATAAGCTATACATACGACAACGAGCCTGTGACCTACGTCAAGAGCGAAAAGGAATATCCCGTTGAATTCTTCGGTTTGTTCAGAGTCATCAAGGATAACACTAGGATAATGAATCTCCGCTTAGAGGTCAGCGGAACGGGCGTGCTTAACGTTGCAAGCAACGTAGACGGCTTCTACTGTATGCTTGCAGGTCAGATTCAGGCTAACGTATACAACAGCTATTTCAATCTCAGATACAGCTGTGTCAACAAGTCCGCAAGTGAGAAAACGAGAACTGCGCTTGTATATAAGATAGCAGGAGCAGCCTCGTCTGAGGCGCTCTCTACGGTATTTGATAACTGTATCTTCGATATGGTTACGTACGACGCAGGGGGCAACGCGCGTGTTGCAGGAGCTAGTCAAGCAGACGCAGTACTTTTCTGGCAGACCACGGGAGCTATGACCCACGTTAAGTTCAGAAACTGCGCTTATATTGCAAATACCGCAACCGAAAACAGAAATATGCCCTCGGCAGATTATCTTGAAAATACCGCTATGTACGAGAGCCTTTCGGCGTTTACTACCGCTTGGACTGAAAATACCCTTGCAGAAAAAGCAAGCTACGAGCAGGCTGGCTGGAGCGTAGAGGGCGGTGAGCTTAAGCTCCACGGCACTAAGGTAACGAGAGATTATACTCCCGTAACCGCACCCGAGGGTGTAACGCTTAGCCTTGTTCATGATAAAGCTTTGTGGAATGAGGTTGAGGGAGCTACCTCGTATAAGCTTCAGATCAAATGGGAGGGCGAGAGCTCTTGGACGGACGCAGGAAGCACAACGGATACCTCTTGGAGCGTAACCGAGTACCTGAGAGGTCTTTCTACCACCGAGCTTGACGCAAAGAACGGCAAATATCTTAAGCTCAACGTATCACCTGTAGCAGGTAGTCTCGTAGGATCGTCTGCTGAGATCAACGTATTCGGACTTTTGAACGGTACGAATAACTACAGAATGCGAGTTGTTAAGAGCCTTGACGACTTAAAGGCTGTAGTATCGGATAAATCAGGCGTATATTACGCAGTATTTGCTAACGATCTCAACCTTGGAAACGTAGCGTCTACTACCGCTCCTACGGCGTCGTATTCGGTAACGGGTCAGAAGATAGAGAGACATAGCTACAATGCTCTCGGTCGCAAGATCGTATACACCTACGACGACACGGGCGTAGCTCCTACGACGGCAGACGTACAGTTCTATGGATTGTTCACTCAGATCGGAACAGGCACGTATCCCGTAACGCTGATGAAC
>JAZQYC010000138.1:0-4211 GCA_045633285.1 Clostridia bacterium
CGCTTCACCCAGAGGGTCTCGTTAAAAAGGTAGTTGAAAAGGGCTGTGACGTTGGTTTTGCCTTTGACGGTGACTCTGACAGACTTCTTGCCGTTGACGATAACGGAAATACTATCGACGGAGACCAGATCATTTATCTTCTCGGACTTTCTCTCAAAAATGAGGGTAGACTGGTTGGAGATATGGTTGTAGGTACGCATCATACCAATATGGGTGTACAGCGCGCGCTTGAAAGCAAGGGAATCAAGCTTCTTCGTTCTGATATCGGTGACAAATACGTTATGGAGCTTATGCAAAAAGAGGGCGCAGTTATAGGTGGCGAGCAGTCCGGTCATATTATAATATCGGAATACGCTACTACGGGTGACGGAATACTTTCAGCTATTCAGCTTGCAAGACTTATAATGAGAGAGGGCAAGAAGATCTCCGATCAGCTTGATTTCAAGCTCTTCCCTCAGGTCAATATCAATCTTATCGTCAAGGACAAGATAAGAGTTATGAACAACGAGGGACTTGCAGAATTTATCGACGCTTGTCGTGACGAGATGAAGTCAAGAGGCAGAGTGCTGGTAAGAGCGTCGGGAACTGAGCCCAAAATTAGAGTTATGGCAGAGTGTGAGGATCTTGCGCTTGCTGAAAAGATCGCTAACAGCATAGCTGAAAGAGTTAAAACGATTTAAAAGAAAAAATAGGCTAAGGAGAGCTTTATGGACAAAGTAAGAAAAAATATTATCAAGGCATTGACGGACGACTGTAGATTGTCGACCAAGGAGATCGCTACTCTTGTTGGTGTGACTGACGAGCAGGTAGCAGAGATCGTTACGGACCTTGAAAAAAGCGGTATTATTCTCAAATATTCCGCTATCGTCAATACGAACAAGACCGATTCGGGCGTTCAGGCGCTTATTGAAGTAAAGGTTACTCCTCAGCGAGCCAAGGGCTTTGATTCTATAGCATCAGAGATATATAACTATAACGAGGTCAAGAGCGTATACCTTATGAGCGGTGCATACGATCTTGCCGTATTTGTTGACGGAAAATCCTTGCAGGACGTAGCAATGTTTGTTACCGAAAAACTTTCCTGCATTGGCTCGGTTGTATCAACTGCAACCCATTTTATCCTCAAAAAATACAAAAACGAGGGCGTTATCTTTGAATCAGATGACGAAAGCAGACTGGCAATACACGCATGAATTACGAAAAATATTTAAGCAAAGCAGCAAGCGATATCCCACCATCAGGTATAAGAAAGTTTTTTGATATCGTTGCTGAAATGAAGGACGCTATTTCTCTTGGCGTTGGTGAGCCTGATTATATCACTCCTCAATATATAAGAGATGCAGCGATCAGATCTATTCAAAAGGGTTATACTCAGTATACCTCAAATTCCGGACTCCCTGCATTAAGGGAGGAGATTTCGTATTATCTTAAGGATAGATACGAGCTTTCTTATGATCCTCAAAAGGAGATCATTATTACGGTTGGCGCAAGCGAGGCGATTGATTGTACGCTCAGAGCTCTTATTGATCCGGGAGACGAGGTTCTCATTCCCGATCCCAGCTACGTTTCGTACGCACCGTGCGTACGCTTATGTGGTGGAGTTCCAGTCAGCATTCATACCTCGGAGGAATATGAATTTAAGCTTATGCCCGAGGAGCTTGAAAAGGTTATCACAGATAAGACTAAGGTTTTAATCTTTCCTTATCCTAATAATCCTACTGGCGCTATTATGGAAAAGGATAAGCTTGAGGCAATTTCCGAGATCATTAAAAAGCATGATCTTATAGTTCTTTCGGACGAGATATACGCTGAGTTGACCTACGATATGAAGCACGTTTCGATTGCTTCGATCGACGGAATGAAGGAAAGAACTATCCACGTAAACGGCTTTTCCAAGGCTTTTGCAATGACAGGCTGGAGAGTAGGATACGTTGCAGCGCCCAAAGAGCTTCTTGCTCCTGTTTTGAAAATTCATCAATATGCTATAATGTGTGCGCCGACTTGTAGTCAGTACGGAGCATACGAGGCGCTCAAAACGGGCAGAGAGCACGACTTTGACGTAGTCGAGGAAATGAGAGATGATTACGACGGAAGAAGAAAGTATCTCGTTTCAGCCCTCAGAGAGGCGGGGCTTGATTGCTTTGAGCCAAAGGGTGCGTTTTATTGTTTCCCGTCCGTTAAAAAGCTTGGATTTACAGGTGAGGAATTTGCGGATAAGCTTTTGAGAAGCAAAAAGGTTGCAGTCGTTCCAGGCTCTGCGTTTGGTGAAAGTGGTAAGTATCATATAAGATGTTGCTATGCTACTAGCCTTAAAAATCTTAAGATTGCTGTAAGCAGAATAGCTGAATTTATAAATGAAATTAAGCAATCAAAATAAAAGGTCTGTTTAAATTGTTTGACTTTTATAGAAGATTGTACTAAAATACTTGATTAAGTGACTAGGAAGATATTTTCGGGTTTCCGAAAATATTTTCTTAGCGTTAGCACGTATAGTGCGGGAGGAAAATATTAATGGCAAAAGAGTATATTATGACTCAGGAAAGTTTCGACGGACTCAAGGCACGTTTGCAGTATCTTGAGACTGTTGCAAGAAAAGAGGTTTCTCAGAAGATCAGCGTAGCTCGTGATTTTGGAGACCTTTCAGAGAATGCTGAATACAGCGCGGCAAGAGAAGAACAGGCTCAGATCGAGGGCGAAATCCTCGAGATTAAGGTCAAGCTTGATAATGCAAAAATTCTTGCTCCCGAAAAGGTAGACAAGAGTGTTATCGGCGTTGGTTGCAAGGTTAAGATCTCGGAGATTGCTACGGGCAGAGAGCTTGAATACACCATAGTTGGAACCGTTGAGGTTGACATCAAAAACGGCAAGATCAGCAACGAATCACCCATAGGCAAAGAGCTTATGAACAAAAAGCAGGGTGATATTATTACCGTTCGTGACAAGAAATTCAAAATAGAAAGTATATCTTAACTTGGAGGCATCATGCAGGAAGAAAAGACGGTTGCTGCTGCAAACGCAGAACAGCAAGAGGTAGACATTAACGAAATAATTAAGGTACGTAGAGATAAATTGCAAAGTCTTTGCGACGAGGGTGCAAATCCTTACGAGGTAGTCAAATACGACAAGACTCATAATTCCGGAGATATTTTTAAAAACCACGAAAAGCTCGAGCAGGACGGACAGATCGTTCGTATTGCAGGTAGAATGGTTTCCAGAAGAATTATGGGTAAGGCTTCCTTTGCTCATATTCTCGATATTGACGGCACTATTCAAGTATATCTCAGAATAGACGATCTTGGAGAAAGTTACGACGATTTCAAAAAATTCGATATCGGTGACATTATTGGCGTTGAGGGTACGGTATTTATTACTCATAAGGGCGAGGTTTCGGTAAGAGCTTCTTCGGTTAAGCTTCTTTCTAAATCGCTTTTGCCTCTTCCTGAAAAATATCATGGTCTCAAAGATCCTGATCTTAGATATCGTCAGCGTTATATCGACCTTATTGCTAATCCTGAGGTCAAGAAGACCTTCATTATGCGTAGTCGTATAATATCTGCTATTCGTGAGTTCTTGGATTCGAGAGACTTTATCGAGGTTGAGACTCCTATACTTAATACGATCGCAGGCGGAGCTGCTGCAAGACCCTTTATCACGCATCACAATACGCTTGATATTGATATGTATATGAGAGTTGCTCCTGAGCTTTATCTTAAAAGACTTATCGTAGGTGGATTCGAAAGAGTGTACGAGCTTGGCCGTACCTTCCGTAATGAGGGTATGAGCGTTAAGCACAATCCTGAATTTACTCTTCTTGAAATATATCAGGCATATACCGATTTTGAGGGTATGATCAAACTAACTGAGGAGCTTTACCAGCATATTATCGACAAGGTTCTTGATGGTAATTACAAAATCAGCTATCAGGGAACGGACGTTGATCTTACAAGACCTTGGGCAAAAATGACCATGGCTGACGCTGTTAAAAAGTACGTTGGTCTTGATTTTGACAATACCTCGCTTGAAGATATTTACGTTCAGGCAAAGGAAAAGGGTATTGAGCTTGAAAAAGGACTTACCTGGGGTAGAGCTTTGTATAACGTATTCGACGAGTACGTTGAGGACAAGCTTGTTAATCCTACCTTTATTATTGATTATCCCGTTGAGGTTTCTCCTCTTGCTAAGCGCAAGCCTACCGACAAGCGCTTGACTGA
>JAZQYC010000139.1:0-1537 GCA_045633285.1 Clostridia bacterium
AAGGCTTGTATGAAGCTTGGCTGTCCTGCGCTCGTTTCAACAGGTGGTAAAGTTACTATTGATTCTACTCTTTGCGTTGGTTGTATGCTCTGCGCAAAAATTTGCAGATTCAATTCTATAAAGCTGGCTGGGGAGGACAAATAAATGAATATTTTGATTGTTGGCGTCGGAGGACAGGGTACGCTCCTGTCAAGTAGAGTTTTGGGAGATTACGCAAAAAGAAGCGGTAGTGAATGTAAGCTCAGCGAGGTTCACGGAATGGCTCAGCGTGGTGGTAGCGTAGTTACACACGTTCGTATTTCGGATAAGGTTTATTCGCCCATAATTACTACGGGTGAGGCGGACGTTCTTATTGCTTTTGAGGAGCTTGAGGCACTTCGTTGGAAGCATTACCTAAAGCCCGAGGGATACCTCGTGGTTAACGCGCAGAAAATTTATCCAATGCCCGTTATCATGGGTGTTGAGAAATATCCTGAAGACACCGAGGCTAAATGTAAAGAACACAAGAATACCTATTTCATAGACGCCGTTTCTCTCGCCGAAAAGGCAGGTAGCGCAAAGGCAACTAATATCGTTATGCTTGGCGCTGTTTGCTCGCTTATGAAGCTTGATAAGGATACTTTCGTTGAAGCAGTCAGATCCTGTGTTCCTGAGAAATTCCTTGCACTTAATCTTAACGCTTTTGAATCAGGTTACAGCGCAGTTAACGCGTAAAAGTATATAAGGAGATAATCATGGCTTATTTTAACGAAAAAATGGAGTGTATGCCCAGAAACGAGCGTGCTAAAATTCAGAGTGAAAGACTTGTTGAAACTATTAAGAGAGTTTACGAGAGCGTTCCGGCGTACAGAGCAAGAATGGACGAGGCAGGAGTTAAGCCCTCTGATATCAAGGGGATAGAGGATATCTCCAAGCTTCCATTTACGACCAAAAAAGATCTTAGAGACGGATATCCCTTTGGAATGTTTTCTGCGGATATGAAGGATATCGTCCGTATTCACGCATCGAGCGGAACTACGGGTAAGCTCACGGTTGCAGGATATACTCAGCACGATATTGACGTATGGTCCGAGTGTGTTGCAAGAGCTCTCGTTGCAACGGGTGCAAGCAAGGAATCTATGGTTCAGGTAGCGTACGGATACGGTATGTTTACGGGTGGTCTTGGATTGCATTACGGCGCAGAGCTTTTAGGTAGCGCAGTTATACCGATGTCGTCAGGCAACACAAAGCGTCAGATAATGCTTATGGAGGATTTTGGAACGGATACCATTTGCTGTACACCCTCTTACGCTTTATTTATAGCAGAAGAGATCAAAAACAGTGGTTTCGATCTTTCTAAGCTCAAGCTTAAGCGCGGTATTTTCGGCGCAGAGCCTTGGTCGCAGGAGATGCGTAAGGAAATTGAGCAGAGCCTTAATATCAAAGCTTACGATATATATGGACTCAGCGAGATATCAGGTCCAGGTGTTGCTTGTGAGTGTGAGGAGCAGGACGGCTTGCATATTAACGAGGATTTCTAAGTCGGATCGTAGCCATG